>DATFQQ010000380.1:0-12783 GCA_035264195.1 Candidatus Sulfotelmatobacter sp.
AACGTTTTGTTGAGGCCGATCGTAGAAGATTATCTCCTGCCGACGCTCGCCTATACGGGCGGCGCTGCAGAGGCTGCTTACTTCGGGCAAGCGGGAGTCGTATATGAAGCGTTGCTTGGGCGCGTTACGCCGATCGTTCCGCGCTTCTCCGCCACGATGATTGAACCCAAAATGCAACGGTTGCTTGAAAAGCATGGATTGGCGATTACAGATGTATTCGAGGGACCTGAAGGTCTACACAAGGAGATTGCGGCGAGACAGTTGCCGCGAGATTTGCAGGCAGCCTTCGAGCAGGCCAAGAAGTCGTTCGATGACAATTTCTCTCTCGTGAAAGAAAAGCTGGAGAAACTTGACAAGACTTTAGTTGACGCGGCGGAGACATCGCGATCCAAGATGCAGCATCAGTTGGAGAAGCTTTATTCCCAAGCGGCGCGGGCGGAGGCACAAAAGGGAGAGGTTGTTTCCCGTCACACGGAACTGCTCAGTGATTCGCTCTATCCGGACAAGGGCCTGCAGGAACGCGGCGTTGGAGGCATTTATTTCCTGGCGCGTTACGGAAGCAATCTGTTACACGACCTTTATCAGACCATCCACTCGGACTGCCACGATCACCAGATCATTGAACTGTAGGGCTATTGCGAACGGCCAAGCAGCGACTGCAGATCAGTCCGAAACTGAGCATATGCTGTATCGGTGAACGGTCCGTGTGTCTGTGATACGATCTGCCCGCCTGGATCGACGGTGACCAGATAGGCGTCATCGGGCTCCTTATAGTTCACGAGTTTCTTCAGTTCGGACTCGTTTTGCACGATCGGCACAAAGTGTGATCTCCGGCTTTCTGGCACGCCCTTTTTTATGCTGGAGATCACCATGCCGCGAATCAATCGCGGTACATCTTCCAGCACGGGCAATTCGTACCATTCGCATCCGTTGTGGGTGCCGAACTCTGCATTGATCTTCTGCGCCCAAGCACTCGTCGGTACTTTTGAAGCCTTGGTGAATCCGAATACCAAAACGGCAACCTTGCCGTGGGCAGCGTCAGGGAGCGCAATTTTTTGTCCGGCAAAGCTTTCACCTTCGATGCGCGGCATCGACTGGCCGGTTTGCGCGAAGACTAGTCCGACCAAGAGGATGAAGCCCAAGGGCAATCTTGCGGCACTGAAAGTAATCGAGCGATTCATGTTTTTGCCCGCGCGGTCACGCGCAATCGTAATGCTCACTGTGCTATCTGCTCTCGCTGGTCGCGAGATAGGTGCCCAACCCGATCATGATGGCTCCCGTCGCGGTTCGTTGACGCCGTCGGAATGTGGCGGAAGAACGAATCTTCTCGCCGACAGGGCCCGCGAGGGCGATCACGATCAGATCGGCGGTTGTGTTCATCAGGACCGAAATTATCCCCAATGTGATGAACTGCAGGAAGACATGACCATTCGCCCGAACTACGAATTGCGGGATGAATGAGAGGAAAAAGAGCGCAGTCTTGGGATTGAGAATTTCTGTAGCTACACCTTGCCAGAGCGGATTGCGCTTCGGCGTGAAATCTTGAACTGCTACCTCGCTGGTATCTCTGCGGGCATCCAGTATCATCCGCACGCCAAGGAAGCCGAGATAAGCTGCGCCCACATACTTCACAGCGGCAAACGCGACAGCAGACTTCGCGAGAATGATCGAGACGCCAAGTGCTGCGGCGAAAACGTGCACCATGCCGCCGAAGAACGTTCCGATCGCGGAGAGCACTCCTTCGCGCTTACCGCCGGCGAGGCTGCGCGCCAACACGTAGAGCAGCCCCGGCCCGGGGGCGACAGCCAGCAACACGGCCGCGGTCAGAAATAGAACAACTCGAGTCCAATTGAACATGACGAACCCCAGTATGAAGTAAGCGTACCGTTATTTCTCGAGCCAGCTTTCCAGTTCTGAGAGCGACTCGACCCGCGGGTGTTCCTGCCCACGGTAGGCGCCGGCCACGTCAAACAGAATAGCTTGCATGCCCGCATTCCGTGCCCCAACGTAATCGACCGAATAAACGTCGCCCACGTAGAGGCTCTCCGCGGGATCGGCCTTCATTTGCTCCAGCGCCGCGGCAAAGATTGCCGGGTGCGGTTTCTCGTGGCCGACATTGCCCGAGTCGGTGATACTTGCAAAACAATCGCAGATGCCGCATCGACTCAGAACAGCGTCGATTCTGCCGTCGGCATTCGAGATGACAGCTATCGCATATCGTTGCCTGATTCGTTCCAGTGCCTCGCGAGTCCCCGGCAGGATCTGGTCCCAGTTGGCGGAATCTTGCGTGTTGACGACCAGTTCATCGCGCACACCATCATCAAAGGCGTCGAGCTGATTCAGCAGATGGGTATGAAACGTCCACCAGAAGCCGTGGTCGACCTTGCCGCTGATCAACCCGTCGTCGAACTCCTTCTTTGTGCGGCGCTCGAGCGCCTGCCAGGCTTCTAAGCTGGGATGCTTCTCCTGGGGCAATGGTGCGAGCATGCGCGGGCGGTTGGGGAAGAGGAGCGTGTTGCCCACGTCGAAAAAAATGTAACGGCGTTTGGCCATGCATCCATATTACCCAAGCGCGAGATTGTCCGGGCAGCCAAGCAAATCGTTGACCTTGTGCTGTGAAAAAGATGTAATATGCAAATCTTCGGTCGTGGGAGCCGGCCGTCGTCAGGGCCATTTATGCTTGCCGCAGTAACGCTGATCTCAAATGTTGGACGCGCCACACGCATGATGTTGGCACTGTATCCGGTGGCACGGGCGGGCGGAGTTTTTTTGACTGGACTCGCCGTTGCGGCTGTCTACCGTGGGTCGCGTGAGGATGTCTACAACATTCTCTGGGCCGTTGTGTTTGGATTTGCGACGCTGAACATCCTGGGCTTGGCGTCGCGGCGCATGGAGCCTGGGCAGCACAGACTGAGCTTCGGCGAACTGATGGCAATCATGGTCGTAGCGGTTTCGGTATTCCTGCTGGGCTGGGAAATGCTCGGCATCCTCCGCATCTTTCCGATTCGGCTGCATCGCTAAAATAGCGTTTACTCACGGCCCACCAGATTGCGGTATGATTCGCTTAAATGGCAAAGAAAGTCCCCAATTTCGAAGTGACCTGTCCCTGCTGTAGTGCGGTGCTCAAGATCGATGTGGAGACGCGTGCGGTTATTGCGCACACCGCGGCGGTGAAGCCGAAGACCTTCAGCGACATGGAAGCTGCCGCCAAGGCCATGCGAGAGCAAGACAGCCGGAGGGAGTCCATCTTCCAGCAGTCGGTTGAGGCACAAAAACATGCCTCCGATCTGCTGGAGAAGAAGTTCCAGGAAGCGCTGAAGAAAGCCAAGGAGTCTCCGGATACCGGCAAGCCGATTCGGGATTTCGATCTCGACTGATCGATGCCTGATCGAGCCATCGTCGGTCGGCCGCTGTTGCTTGGCCACCGTGGAGCGCGCGCGGTCAACTCCATCCCGGAAAACACAATCGCGTCTTTCGATCGAGCTCTGGCCGATGGCTGCGATGGATTCGAATTTGACGTTCGCCTCACCGAGGATGAAGAGGCGGTTGTCATCCATGACCCGAAGGTCTCCGGACACGACGTTTCTCGTACACCTGCGAAGCAGCTTTCCGAATTGCCGCGGTTGCGGGACATTCTGCAGCGCTATCGCGATTCGTTTCTCGATATTGAACTCAAGGTTGAAGGACTGGAGAGGATCACGCTCGACCTGTTTCTCAGGCATAAACCGCGGCGGGGATTCGTCGTCTCATCCTTTCGGCCTGGAGTACTGAAGTCGGTGCACGCTCTGGACGCGACCGTTCCATTGGGCTTGATTTGCGAGTTCAAGAATCAACTTCGCCTGTGGAACGAACTTCCGGTTCAGTATGTGATTCCACACCGCGACTTGGCCGAACCGGAACTGATTCGCAAAATCAAGGGAGCCGGAAAGAAAGTTATCGTGTGGACAGTCAATGATCCCGCGGACATTCGACGTCTCGCCGAGTACGGGGTTGACGGCATCATCTCGGATGACACCGCCCTTCTTTGCCGCACGCTGGCTCTGTAGAAATCATCTCAGTCGCAGAGTCGGTTGACGTTCGCGATCGCACACGGGTTGGTACCGCTCGTGCCCCTCACTTCAGTCTGAAGGCGTAACCTACACCGCCACCCCCAGTGCTGTATGCCACCCCATTGGCGACGATGGGCGAAAAATCACCGGATGCATTTTCGCTCCACAACGTGGCGCCGGTGCTTGCACAGCCTCCTCCGCCACACGCTCGCCTAGCAGTTAGTCGGTCACCTTGCGAACGGCAATCAGTTGCATCGACCGTCTACACCATTTTCAATTTCCGGTCGCTTTCTCGGTGAAATGTGCGGTGGTAAATCCCGTCGCGGCCGCAGTAATTTTGTAGACTCCGGCCTGTGCGGGGAGCGTGTAAGTAGTTGTCGCGTATCCGTTGCTGTTGGTTACCGGATGTGCGTTGCCGAAGGTGCCACCACTGCCGCCGTCGCTGAAGTTAATGGTGACTCCCGGCATTACAGCTCCGGTATAAGCATTGGTAACTCTTACGGTTAGCGGTTTTTTCAACGCGGTTCCGGCCGCGCCGGTTTGATTACTGCCGCCTGCGGTCACATTCAGGTTAAAAAGACCCATGACTACCAGGCTGTTCTTGGTTGTGATGTAGACTCTTCCGTTGGCGATCATGGGCGTAACGAAATGCAGAGTGAGCTCGAATTGTGGCGAAGTAAACAGCGACGCAAGGTTCGTCGCGTTGAATACATTCAGAGTCGATCCAGTGTTCTCCGCTTGCACCCCCCACAAGATTCCGTTCTGCGCGCCATTGGCTGAGATGGAGAACAGGCTAAAGAATTTGTACGCTTTCGCCGTCATGGCCACGGGCGACGTGGATAGCAACCCATTGCTCAAAGAAAACGTTTCGACTGGAATGCCGATATCGCCATCTTCGACACCCCCGAAGTATATGTTCTGGTTCCAGTAGGTAGCTCCGCCGTCCAGGTTGATTAAGTCGTTGGGATTGAATGGCACTTCCTGCACTACCTGATCTGCCACCGGGTTGTACCCACCCAGGTTGTCTTGGTTAATCAGGTAAATCATTCCTCCCTTACCTCCAAGCACCCCGAGGTTCGGGTAAGGGCCTGGTTGGGGTGGCAGAAGAACAAGCGCTCCCGATCCTAGATCCAGGTCATTGTTGCTGAGATAGTCCTGATTGTACGGAGTGAAATAGTCGACCAGGTTGAAACCGGAAGGGCCGAGGTTAACCTTCATCAGAGTGCTGCCATAGTCCAGGCCACCAATGTTGTAATCGAAGTCTCCATCACCGGTTGCAACGTATACATTTCCGTTGCTGTCCACAGAAGCACCTTCTCCAGCCATCCAGATACCCGGCGTGCTGGCCTGCGTCGGACCCACATCCAGAACTCCCAATTGCTGCAGATTGCTGGCGCTGTAGGCCATCATCCATCCAGTGGCGGCTTGCGCACTCTTGCAGCCCATGTTGCCAAATTCGATATAGATCACACCATTGGAGAGCAGCAGCGCTGGCCGGTTCATCCGATGTTGCTCCATGAAGGTGATCACGTCTCCATTACTGGTATAGGAGGCCTGAATCTGCACCGGACCTGCCAGCGCTTCCTGGCCCGTCTGGATATTCAAAGCGTGCAGCCGAAACACGTAGCTTCCGCTTTCCTTCGTCTTCGCCACGAGGTACATGATGTTGCTGATGGGATCGATGACGGGAGTTCCGAGAATACCCATCTCGGTGAAATTGTGACCGATGCAACCCTGCTCTGCGATGGGAACCGTGGTCGCAGCGGGCGGATTAATCAGGCTCGTGTACCACAATGGCGCGGAGTTGCTGCCCTGGTTGTTATCTGCATCGAACGCATATACGCCGTCATGCAGCGTAACAATGAAGACCACATTGTGCGCGGTTCCATTGATCTGCAGATTCGGTACGTAAAGCGGTTCGGCAACCGCCATGCCGTCCAAAGGCTGAGCGAAGAGATGTCCAAAGCGAGTGCTATTGACGACAGACGGAGTCAGGTGGGTCTCACTGAGATTCTGGCCGCTTCGCGAGTTGTCGTTGCGGTGGGTCAGCACCGGAGACTGGGCGCGGCTGGCTGGACTCGTTGCAACGGCGAGTACAACTGCAAAAAGGAGAGCCGTCAGTTGAGATGAGCGACTGCCGGCGCGCAGCGGCTGTTTCATAACAGTTTTTCCTTTTGAGTGTGTATTTTTGGGGGGAGATACAACAGCAAACTGCGGGGCCCGGCTTGACAGTTACTCAAATACCCTGGGTGAGTGCCTGGAACATACTCCTGCGGGGAAGGAAAACGCCAGAATCGCCCTGGGCGATTCCGCGCTATTGCGACGCCGGAAAAAAGTATCCTCACCGGCTTACTCGGTCAATAGCCTAACCGTGCTATACCGTTTGGATAAGAGAGTTTCAGTACAAGCCTGACGACACCTTTGCCCCAATATCAACAGTCTTGGTCGCGCATTTTGCGAAACCCGGACGAATCCGTCCGGGCTACACTCGCTGGGCTACTGCGGCGCCGCCTGCGCCCATCGCGTTCTTGGTTTCTTTGATTCCGGATTGGATGATCTGATCCCAGTCGAGGTGAGGGATTGGAGAGTTTGCTGCCGCTTGATAGAGCGCAAGAGCGTCTTTCGGGCGATTGAGTTTTTTCAAGCAGAGACGGGCTGCGCTCAGTTGAGCGGTCAGGGAGTGACGCTCGGCAGGGTACGCTTTTGCCAGTTCCTCGTACTCTGACAAAGCGCGATCGTACTCGTGCATTTCTTCGGCGCCCTTGCAGAGTTCAAGCCAGGTGATGGCGGGCATTTTGCCGCCACCTCCGTCGACGAATTCTGCATAGTCCTGGAAGGCGGCCTCAATCTGATGCGCTTTCAGGTGCAGGCTGCAGGTTCTGACGGTCGCGTCGAGATAGGATTTCGAATCGCTTTGCCGCGTGTAGACCTGCCGCAAAAGAGCCCACGCATCGAGCGAGTTAGGCTTAGTTGTGACATAACTCGTCAGCAGGGTTTGTGCTTCGCCGAACTGGCCCTTCTCTATCATCTGGCTAGCCTGTTCGAGTTCGGTATCGTTGGTCCAGCCGATTTCTTGCTCGATCGCCTTGTTGGCCTTCTGTTCAATTCCCGAGTACTGGATCGCCAAGGCCGCCAAAGCGCCAAAGACAAAGCCTCCGACGTGGGCCCAATGAGCTACACCGCTGGAGGAGCCGAAAAGCGACCCTTCGAAGACTTCCATTGCCAGCCATAGAGGCAAGAGCCAATAAGCCGCGGCTTTAAAGATGAAATACCGGAACGGATTTCCGGTTCGCATAAGCTTGATGATGCTGAACCACAACACCCACAGCATTTCGATCTTCATCTTGGGGAAGCGCACCAGGAATGCTCCCATCAGCGCAGCCACCGCGCCTGAGGCTCCGACAGCTGGGATCACACTGCCCGGGTTCGCGAAAGCGTGAATCTGGAGTGCCGCCGCGCCCGAGATCAGATAGAAGGCCGAATAAAGCCAGCGTCCCCAGACATCTTCCAGCACAAATCCGGCGAGCCAAAGAAACCACATATTGCCGATGAGGTGCATCCAGCCGCCGTGCAGAAAGTTCGCGGTCAGGTAGCTGATCGCTGTGGGGTGTGCGGGAACAAAGGCATACTGCTCGGCGATCGACGCGGACGAGAGCTTGACATATTCGGCAGTGAGCCGATCCATCTCGCTCTGCAGTTGCTCTGGGTCCTGCACTGTTTTTATTTGCGAATCGTAGCCATTGACGGGCTCCCGATTGGAGTTCTGCAATTGCTTCCACTGTGCGGGATGTGTTTGCTTGAAGCTATCAACCAGATTCTGAGCCTCAGGTTGCATCTTCAATTCCGGGTGCTCGGCCGCCAGGATCCTGATATCTCCGCGGAGTGCCCTTAGCTGAGGTTCCTGATCATTCGCCACTACCGACGTGAACAGGAAAACGACAGTGTTCAGAGCGATCAAGGCGATTGTGACCATGGGCCAGCGCCTGGCCTGCATGTTCTCGTGCTTGATGGGAAGGATGATCATACCGCGACCCCAGACGAAGAAATCGGACTTGGCCTGCGACAGTCTAGGTTTAGGGGAGGGGCATTAGTAGATGACGTGAGTCCGTGACCGGACCTTTAGTAACCAGGGTTGTCTAAGGAGGCTAAAAGCCAAATCGGCATCCCTTCTTTGCCGTATTCAGCGGCCTCTGCGCGCCTTTTCTTCGCGACCTCGGCGGTAAAAGCTTTTGACCGCTGAGTACGGTGAGAACATCCACAGAGAGCGCCAAGAAATCTCACTTTGCGTTTCTTAGGCCGCTCGCTGTCAAGCATGATTTACGAGACAACTCTAATCCGCGGCAGCTTCGAGGCGTGAGGAGTTTCGGGCCGGCTTTTGCAGGAAGGCGGAGCGCTCGGTCTCGAAGGCTTCCAGATTGGCCCCGAATTCCTGTTCACTCCATCCCATGACCGCGCCAATGCGGAGAGCGGCCTCGCGGCTGCAGGATTCGGACCAGCAAGCTCCGAGAGCGACGGGGACGCGCCGCAATAGCACATCCGCCAGGCTGACGGCATATTCCTTGCGAAAGGCTTCAACGACTTCCGCAACGATATGCGGAGTATGCGGACAGATGGGCGCACGGAGCTCAGCGCTCACGAGAGCCATGCGGGCAATATCCATGGCGCGCTGGCCATGCCACTCCATGATGCCGCGGGCAGTCTCTTCGCTGACTGAACCGGCCCGGGCGATTTCGATGACTTGCTGGTCGAGTACGGGGTCGAGCGAACTCCCGGGACCAACGGTCACGGCTTTCGGCTCCTGGACAGAGATCCCGATTTTGCGGGCGCACTCTCGCGCGAGTGAAGCCGCAGTCGTCAATTTGCCGCCGATGACGGAGATCATGCGCGCAGCGCCTTCTCCAGAGTGATCGTGGAGGAAATGGCGGCGTGTGACTGCGGAGGGTTTGTCTCCGGGCGTATTCGGCAGCGGGCGAACGCCGGCAAATGCGAACTTGATGTCCTGAGCAGAAAGCTTGGCCTTCGGGAAGAGGTTCGAAGCCGTGCGCACGAGATATTCGACTTCCTCGGCGGATGGCGAAGTTCTGGCCGGGTCACCTGTGTCGGGAACTTCAGTTGTACCGACCAAGATCTGCTCGTTCCACGGGAGAACGAACACTGGACGGCCGTCGGCGGCCTCCGTATAAAGTGCCGAGCTGGGGGCACCCGAGAAGCGTGGCAGCACAATGTGCGAACCGCGTACACCGCCCAGCATTGGCTTGCCGGTGCGAACGTTGGAGCGCTGGCAAATTCGATCTGCCCAAGGCCCGGTGCAGTTCAGAACCCATCCGGCATCAACGCGTTGATCTTTCCCAGTGGTGCGATCGCGCAGTAGCACTCCTCTTGCGCGGCCCTGGGAGATATCGACGGCGAGTACCTCGCAATGATTGCGTACAACGGCGCCCGCCTCGGCAGCCTCGCTCACCCATTCAGCGACAAGGCGTTCGGGAAACTCGCACTGCGCATCTTCAAAGTTGAGCATCAGCCATTGGTGGCCGGAGTCGAGGGCACGCTGCACGCGAACGATCTCCATCTCGGTGAGGCTCGCAGATTTCCTTCCGCCGAAATGCCGATAAAGCCAAAGTCCGGCGCGGACGGTCATGGCGCTGCGCCGGCTGTTCTCGTTCAGCAGAAAGAGGAATTGAACGGGATGGACCACGTGCGAGCGTTCGCGGAGCAGGCGTTCGCGTTCGCGCAGAGATTCACGCACCAGACTGAGCTCTCCGTGCTCGAGATAGCGCAGTCCGCCGTGGATGACGCGCGTGGAGCGGCTGGTCACACCCGAAGCGAAGTCATTCTGCTCGACCAGCAGAGTGCGCTTGCCCGCGCGGGCACACTCACGCGCGATGGCAACACCGTTGATTCCCCCGCCGATGACCACAACGTGAAAGTGCTGGCCGTCGAGCGAAGGTCGGGGTTTGACTGCTAAAGTCATTACTATGAATTAGATGTGGGTGCCTTTACGCTGGCTGATCGGACGTGAGGAAGCACCGCACACCTCCAACTTTTCATTCTCTACCTTCGAAGCCGAGATAAGAAGGTGACGATGGTCCAATCGTACACCAGAGCGAAACCGGCGCCGGAATTGATGCCCAAGGTAACCTCATCGAAAACAGGAACTGGCTTCGCAGGGGCGGCATCTGGTGCGCTCCTTCCGCGCAAAAGTTGGATCATGTCGATCGCGCCACGCATTGCTTCACAGCTTCGCCGTCAGTTACATTGGTTGCCGAATGCCGAGCACAGGAGAACGTTTTGAACGAGCCGTTGCCATCATGGAGCGGCTGCGCGCGCCGGGTGGCTGCCCTTGGGACCGAGAGCAGACCTTCGATTCGATCAAGCCATACACATTAGAAGAGACCTACGAAGTCCTCGAGGCGATCGACAACCGCGATTGGCCCGAATTGGCAGGCGAACTCGGGGATCTGCTTCTTCAGGTGCTTTTCTATTCCGAGATGGCGAAGGAGCAGGGATCGTTCTCGATCGATGGTGTTCTCGAGCGGCTCTCAACCAAGTTGGTGGACCGGCATCCGCATGTTTTTGGTGATGTGAAGGCTGATACCTCGGCGGACGTGAAGCGCAACTGGGAAGCACTGAAAGTCGAGGAGCGAAAAAAGAAGCAGAGTGCCGCGGAGCCGGAGAAGAAACCTGAGAAGCACTCAGTACTGGCCGGGGTTTCGTCTGCTATGCCGGCTCTGCTTGAGGCGAGCAAGCTCAGTTCGCGGGCAGCGCAGGTTGGATTTGATTGGCCTAATGTTGACGGCCTATTCGAAAAGCTGCATGAGGAGACTGAGGAATTGCGCGAGCATCTCAAAGAATTTCCGGCACCTGGTCCGCGGCCGCAGGGACGCGGAGTCGCAAGCTCAGGGCGAACCGTCGTTCCCGAAGCTTTGCAGTCGAAGCTCGAGGAAGAAGTCGGCGATCTGTTTTTTGTGCTGGTGAATGTCGCGCGCTATCTGTCGGTCGATCCTGAGTCGGCTCTGCGCAAGACCAATAGAAAATTCAAACGCCGCTTTCAGTGGATGGAAGCGCGCCTCAGTGAGTCGGGGCGCTCGGCAGACCAAGCTGCGATGGAAGAACTGGAATCACTGTGGCAGCAGGCGAAGGCGCAGGAAAGGTCCGCGGAGAAGACGGCGTGACCACAGGTGCAGTTGAACTTCGCCACTGCCGGGGCATTGAAGATTTCCGGGCCTGCGTCTCCCTGCAAAAGGAAGTCTGGAACTTCACGGATGCGGAACTGGTTCCGCTGCGCATGTTCGTCGTTGCCGACAAAGTGGGTGGCCAGGTGATGGGCGCGTTCGACGGGAAAGAGATGGTCGGATTTGCCCTGTCGATTCCCGGTACGCGCTCCGGGCACATCTATCTGCATTCGCATATGCTGGCCGTGCGCAAGGATCATCGCAATGGAGGGCTGGGCCGCCGACTCAAGCTGATGCAGCGAGAAGACGCGCTGGCCCGCGGCATCGAGCTAATTGAGTGGACATTCGATCCGCTTGAGATCAAGAATGCCTATCTCAATATCGAGAAGCTGGGCGCCGTGGTGCGGCGATATAACATCAACCAATACGGAATTACCTCATCGCCCTTGCAGGGAGGTTTGCCCAGCGACCGTCTGATTGCGGAATGGTGGCTGAAGTCGAGGCGGGTGCAGGGGCTGCTGGAAACCGGCAACAAGCCGGCCGTTCCGAGCGAAACAACGATCTCAGTTCCGTCGCAGATCTACGATTGGAAAGCAGCAGTCGATACTCGGGGCAAGGCGCAACAGGTGCAGGAGAGGAATCGTGAGGCGTTCTTGAGTGCATTCGCCAAGGGACTCACCGTAGTCGGTTACGAGCGCGATGCCGAGGAAAATGGGAAGTTTTTGCTTGGACATTGGGATGAGAAGTGGTCGTATGCGTCGGAGTAAGCAAGGTTTCAAAGTTTCAAGGTTTCAATGTTTCAAAGTGAAACCACAATGGGCTCACTCGAGAAGAAAGTAAAAGCTCTGGGACCTTAAAACCTTGAAACGCTGAAAGCTTGAAACTTTGAAACCTTTACCAATGAAGATCGAAGCCATCACATTGCGTGAAATTCACATGCCGCTCGTCCATTTTTTTGAGACGAGCTTCAGCCGTACCTACAGCCGCCGCATTCTGCTGGCCACGGTTCATTGCGAGGGAGTGGATGGATGGGGCGAGTGTGTCGTCGGCGAGGACCCTTTCTATAGCAGTGAGTGGATCGAGAGCGCGTGGCCGACGCTGAAGCATTACTTGGTCCCGTCGCTGCTCGGGAAGAAGATCGAATCTGCGCGCGAGTGTCCGGCGCTGTTCTCCAAAGTTCGCGGCCACCAGATGGCGAAGGCCGGGCTCGAAAACGCTATCTGGGAGGCAGAGGCACTGCAGAAGAATCTGCCGTTATGGAAGCTGCTTGGCGGCACGCGCAGTGAAATCCCCTGTGGAGTTTCCATCGGGATTCAAGACTCGGTCGAACAACTGCTCGAAAAGATTCAGACGGAACTGGCGGCTGGATACCGCCGCATCAAGGTCAAGGTGAAGCCAGGATGGGACGTGAATGTTCTGGAAAAAATCCGCTCGCGCTGGGCCGACATCACGCTCAGTTGCGATGCGAACTCCGCATACACGCTGGACCAGGTCGAGCACCTGCGCAAGTTCGATCAATTTCATCTGCTAATGATTGAGCAGCCGCTGTGGAATGACGACAT
>DATFQQ010000381.1:0-2425 GCA_035264195.1 Candidatus Sulfotelmatobacter sp.
GTAAACGCATGACTCAAGCTCCAGCTTCCCTTCCTGGTGGGCAGCCGGAGGGGGCGAAGTTACATCCCTAAACGCTAAGTCTCACCGCAGGAAGACATTACCAGTCACGCGCCTGAAATTCATGTCGGTATCGTCCGCCAATGAAACGGCGAAGCACCGCCGCGCTTCCAACCGGACGCGATCTTGGCGACGCAGATTAGAATCACTGAAGAGGATTAATTGGCTTTGATGCTAGCGAATCACGCTTGTACTCGCCAAGGGTTTCCGCGACGATTTCGGTCTGACTATGCTCCCCCAGCCGCTCAATGATGCTGATGACGTTCTGCGCTCCCTCCCAGACTGCACGGCGCGCTTCGAGCTTCGCGCCGTATGGACTTATCACTGGCTCGGAGTAACTTTTCGACGGCTCGCCATACGCTTCCCGCAGCCCCGCGAGAAGCTCATCAAATGATTTTGGATGGAATCCTTCGACATCGGCCATCGACTTCACATAAATCATTCGTATTTTAACTAAGTGGCCGCCGTCCAAGGTAAACGTATCTGCCCTCATTGTCGCGACATCGCCGCTACTCTCATATTCCTGACGTGTCCCGCCCGTCGCCCCCTGCTTGATGATCGTGACTTTGTCGCACAATTCCTTAGTGTTTACCTTCGCTTGCTGCTCTATGGTCTTTGCCAGGTGCTTCACAGTCTTCCAGTCTTTCTTTTCGCAGGCGCGCACCAACTCCCCCACTGAACCCACCGAAAAAAACTGTTCCGCGGTCTCGCCGAGTACATGGCCGAGTCCCCTTAACTCCCTCGGCTGTTCCTGTAAGGCCATGGAGCCACATGACAGCAAACATCCAATACCAGCTACAAAGTCTTTCCTCATTTACCTTGAACCCTTCCGGCTCCAGGCTCGAACAAAAAGGCCCAGTCATCGAACGGGAGCGTTCGGCCTCGTCCCCATTCACGACTATAACTCCGTTTCAATCCGATGAGCTTAGGCCAACCGCAATTCGACAAGGGCCGTCTACAGATTGGTCATGAATTCTGTCAGAACCTTCACAGTTTCGCCCTGGGAACGGACCTGGAGAACATGCGATGTCCTGGCGAAGGGAAATCGTTCGGCAGACCTTCTACAGGTTGAATGCACGACACAAACACGCGGACCATCATCGAGCCGAATAAACACATCGTCAGCCTCAATGGGTCGTACAATGGCTATGAGATTTGCCCCCGGCCCATCGAAAACGGTTTTCAGCCTCCTCGTGAGCCGCCACGGCTTCTTTACTATTTTCCCGCCTCTTCCTTCAGGTACGCCACGCTTAGCGTGTTCCTCTTCTTTGCGATCTCCAGCATTGTCGGATAAAACTGCACAAATGTTGTGTCCACCGCTCCGTGCTGCTCGTGGCACGAGTAGCAATCCATTTCTCTCGGCAGTAGCTTCCCGGTTACTCCATCATCGGAAATGAAAAAGGCCCATTTCCCTGGAAAGCGTGCTTCATCCTTAAGGTGCACTTCTCGCCCCATGATTTCCGCAGTCTGAAAATGTCCCGCTTTGTTGATGGAACCTTTCGTCCCCGCCACGCGTCCCTCTAGCACTAGCATCGTCTTGTCGGGCCACGTGCCCGTCTGCAAGAAAGACCTATACGCCTCAGGGTTCACAAACACGTTGTCAAACATCGAGTGATCCATGCTCATGTTGGGGCTATAGCTCATGTCCACGCCCGACGTCAGGTACACCCATTCCCGATACTGCGTTGGGAACTTCAGGTTCCCGTCTAGGTTATACACCGGTGAGTTCCCACTGCTTTCCTTTTTGGATTTGGCCTGCTGTGTCGTTGTCACCAGCGCCAACGGACCGGCCAAAAGAAAGACCAATAACCAATTGCGGTTCATCATTCCCCCTCCTGAAAGGCACACCCTAACGAAAGCTCTCCCCTGTGTCTAGAATAAACACAACTTCCTTCTATGGAGGAAACCGGACACTGACGGTCACTTTCCGGTTATTCAACACACCGGGCACCTGATGCGAAAGAGTGATAAATTCCGCTCCAAACGGCAAGAACCCCAAACAGCAAAGGATTTTCCCGTGCAACAGGTGAAGGAACAGGCGCGGTTCGGCATATTTCTTTCGGAACTTGAAACGATAACGATGTACTTCACAGAGAGCGACGACTCCTGCGAGAGCCCAGTAGCCGACACAGATTAACTATCGCGTAGTGGCGATGGATTTGCGACGGTCATGGTACGTCGCCATTGCGGCAAACATCTTCTCCTTCTCCAGCGGGAATCTGCCCGACTCTGAATCCTTGGTGGCTTTCACCACAATCATGAATCGCATTGTTGCATCTCCTGGGTGTGGAATTAGGAGCTGGGCTTCCGGGCCGATCACAGCCCGATAAATCCAGCGTCTACTGTAACGTCGAAGGAGAGCCCGCGA
>DATFQQ010000382.1:0-3343 GCA_035264195.1 Candidatus Sulfotelmatobacter sp.
CCTTCCTGAACAACTGACGCAAAGCGAGATGGACGTGGCGATGAAGGAGTTCATGGACGTCTCGCGCGCGGCGTTACGCATGGGCGCGCGAAACGTAGAACTTGTCTGCCTCGAATCGCGCGACGAAATGCCTGCGTCGGAAGAGGAAATTCACGAGGGTGTGGAAGAGGGTATTCACATTCAGCCCTCCCTCGGGCCCAAGCAGTTCGTCGGGAAAGACGGGAAACTGACCGGACTCGAAGTCGTCCGGTGTCTTTCTGTCTTCGACGAAAACCGGCGCTTCAATCCGAAGTTTGACGAGGGAGGCGAGCGAGTCATACCTTGCGACACCGTGATTCTCGCCATCGGACAGTCGTCCGACTTATCTTGCTTTTTGCCTTCAGACGGCATTGAGATCACTCGACAGGGAACGCCGAAGATTGATCCCGAGACGCTGATGACGTCGGCGCCCGGGATTTTCGCCGCGGGGGATATCGCCTTTGGCCCACGCCTCATCATCAGTGCCGTCGCCGACGGCAAGAAGGCAGCTGAACAAATCGACAAATTCTTGCGCGGCCCGCAGTGGAAACCCAAGCCGAAGTACGTGCAAATCACCGTGCTCGACCACCACAAAATGGTCGAGCACTACGATGAGTACTCTCGCTTGAGCGTGCCGACGATTCCCCTCGAACGCCGCACCGGCGTGGCGGAAGTGGAAAGCGGTTTTTCCGAAGCAGACGCACGGCGAGAAGCTTCACGTTGTTTACAATGCTGGATCAACACCGTCTTTGAAGGCACGGAAGCCACTGGCCGGGAATGCATACTTTGCGGTGGATGCGTCGACGTTTGCCCTGAAAATTGCCTTCAGCTTGTTCCACTGAACCAATTTCAATTCACCGAAGAAAACCTGCGGGGCCTGTCCACCACCTCCGACGTTCGCGCCAACGAATTGCTTCACCTGTCTCCCCATGAGCTTTCCGGCGCCACCGGTTCCGTCATGGTGAAAGACGAAACCATATGCATCCGCTGCGGACTCTGCGCGGAGCGCTGCCCCGTTGGCACCATAACAATGGAAGCCTTTGAAGTATTCGACCGCGATTCCGGATTAGTTCAGATCGAGGAGGTTCGATCAACGACATGAACAAAGCGAAGAGTGCCATGTTCGACCAGCCCAATCCAGGCGCGGATGCTGAAGTTACCCGGCGGGACTTTCTCAACCAGATCACGATTGGCGCCCTCGGTGTAGCGGGATTCGGATCCGTTGCGGTTACTTACCAATATTTATCGCCGAACGTCCTCTTTGAGCCGGCCACGCAATTTCGTGCTGGCACGCCGGACCTCTATCCAGTTCACTCCGTGACATATTTGCAGGACCAGCAGGTATATATCGTGAGGATGCCGGAAGGTTTTTACGCAATCTCCGCGGTGTGCACTCATCTCGGCTGTATTACCCAGTGGAAAGAAGAAGCGCAGATGATTGCTTGTCCATGCCACGGCAGCAAATTCAAACCGGATGGCGTAAAGATTGAGGGGCCCGCGCCGCGTCCTCTGCCGCACTTTGCTCTTTCGCTCACTGCAGACGGTGAGCTCCTCGTAAATAAACTCCAAAATGTGAAAAACACGCAAGCTCTGAAGGCGTAGTGAACTATGGCTACCAATGTAAACGCATTACTCGAATCGCTTCGCCAAACCAAAGTTTGGAAATCCATCTTCAGGCGCGGTCCGGCCAATTCGAACCGTACGCGCAGCCTTGCCGTCTTCGGCAACTTGTTTTTCCATTGGATGCCTGTCAAAGTTCGCGAAAAAGCGTTGCATGTTCGCGTATCCTATTACCTCGGCTCCATTTCTTTCCTGCTCTTCCTGATCCTCACTGTGACCGGCATTCTCCTGATGTTCTACTACCATCCGGCCGCGCCCAACGCGTACCGCGACATGAAAGATCTGCAGTTCGTCGTTTCAAACGGCGTTTTCCTTCGCAACCTCCATCGCCTAGCCGCACACCTGATGGTCATCATGGTGTTCGCGCACATGTTTCACGTGTTCTACCGCGGCGGCTACAAACCGCCCCACGAATTTAACTGGGTTATCGGCGTCAAGTTGCTTCTGGTAACTCTATTCTTGAGCTATACCGGTTACCTGCTTCCCTGGGACCAGCTGGCTTTCTGGGCCGTTACTGTCGGCACTAACATCATCTCCGCGATGCCCGTCATCGGAGAAAGAATCCGGTTCCTGCTTTTGGGTGGCCACATCGTCGGTGAAAACGCCCTGCTGCGGTTCTATGTGCTCCACGTAGTCATTCTTCCGCTTGTCGCGTGCGTCTTGATCGGAATCCATTTCTGGCGCGTGCAGAAGGACGGAGGCTTAACCCTGAAGGCGAAGGACTCCGATGGCAAATAACAAAATCGAGATCAGCTTCAGCTCAGACGCCAAGAAAGACCCGCGCCGCGTCGTCTTCGTGACCAAGAAAACATCCGCGAAGGTTCTCGGTGAGCGCGGCCCGGAGGTAATGACCTATCCACACCTGCTCCTGCGTGAAGCGATCGCACTTGAAATTCTGGTCATCGCGATGGTCGTCATCGCGCTTTTCTGGGATGCGCCGCTCGAACAGCTCGCGAATCCTTTGCTTACGCCGAATCCCGCCAAGGCGCCATGGTATTTCCTCGGCCTGCAGGAACTGCTGCACTTCTTCCCGCCGTTTGTCGCCGGCATTTTGATTCCCACGCTCGTGGTCCTAGCGCTCGTCGTAATCCCGTATTTCAACGTTAACGTTGAAGGGGAGCCGTTCTGGTCGCGCCGCCCATCGCGGAATCTGCGCAGTGTTCTCGCCACCACGATTCTTCTGCTTGCGTTCCTCGCATTTTTTGACGCGTGGACCATCATCGTGCCCACGGCCATTGTCGCGTCCCTTCTCATTTTTTCCTACACCGCCAGGCAGCAGATCACCGGTTGGCAAGCAGTGCTCGCGTCGAAGCCCCTGTCGTGGTGGATCATGACCTGGTTCATTGCAGTTTCGATTTGCCTCACGGTCGTTGGAACGTTTTTCAGGGGACCCGGCTGGTCTTGGATCTGGCCTTGGAGAACCCATGTCGGCTGAGGGGATGGGGAGGGTATCAGATCGCCTACTTAGGCTGCTGGCGTTGTGCACAGTCCTGTTTCTTGGCGTTTTGGCGATCTCGCCGATCAAGGATTTCCGCCGCGAGTGGAGGCAATACAAACGCTCCTACGTTAAGTACGCCCAAACGCGGCCAGACACGAAGAAGCTTCTCGCCGACTATCGTCCCGACATTGATCAAGTGTGGATTCCGGGAATGAATGTTGTGGATCGCTGCACGACATGCCATCTGGGCGTCACGCAGCCGACGCT
>DATFQQ010000383.1:0-7722 GCA_035264195.1 Candidatus Sulfotelmatobacter sp.
GAAGGATTCAGGTTCAATCCACTCAAGTTGCTTCCAGAAAAGGCTAGTGAGGTCCGACACTTTCGGATTGTACAAAGCGAAGCCAGCATCATAGTTTACAAAGGTCCAGACTTTCCCTGGCGGTAGGTCAGATTCAAAAACGTTACCGTCGCAAAGTCCGCCAAGGTCGTGTGGTGAATCAAAAACATACCATTCGTCGTATCCGGCACATTGCCCCGCACTCACTCCTTTAAGGCGGCCGTCCTCCGACAAGATGATTTGAGGACTGTAAGCAATCTCATTCCGACTGTGCCAACCCGAGGCTTTCTCCTCTTCCGAGAGAATCATAGGGCCGCTATCCAGGGAGGTCACAGCAACGTATTTGCCTGCCAGAGACTGTGGGCACGACTCAACCAGCGCAGCGAGATCATCTTGCCGTGTGACGAACCATCGATAGGGACCGTGGGAACCTTTGAATGTCGCTGGCTGAGAATTGTTCATTTACTGCGCCCTTGGGACAAAGTATACCCAGACAAATCGCAACAGGTCCCGATAAACGGCCAAACCATCCAAGTTCATTTCGGCGAGGGAACCTGACCGATTACCGGCAGGACTTACCGGGGACTGGACTCGGAGTTGTGATAGCTTCAAGTCGCGAAGGGCATCAAAGGAAGAGCGGATGAGCTACGACGTGTATTGCTATCGCCCCGAGTCGGATGCTCCGGATGCAAAGGAGGCACAGGCTCTCCTTCAATCGGAAGAGGGCGCGGTTCGTCGGGATGACGCCGAAGCTCGCAATATCAAAAGCAAAATTGCAGATGCGCTCGTGGAATACAATCCTCGCCTCGAACCGTTCAAGTTCGACCACCATGAAATCGCGAGGCTGATGAAAATCACATACGAACAAGCAAAGGCACAGTGGAATCACATCGAGTTGAACCCGCCTGAAGGTGATCTAGCAATACAACTACAAATTCATTGGGACCACGTCTCCATCGAGATTCCCTACTGGTACACGGGCGTCAAGGCCGGCCAAGTTTTTGAGCAACTTTCGGCTTATCTGCGAGTAATCCGCGAGGCAGCGGGTTTTTTCGCCTACGATCCCCAGACAAACCGAGCGTTTGATCCTCGGAAGGAAGAGTTCGGAGAACACAGCGAATACGACAGAATTGCGGAGAATCTGCCCGAGATCATTGCCCAGGGAGCCGACAGGCCAAAGCCGTGGTGGAAATTCTGGTAGCCATATTCTTCTCAAGTCTCGGTAAACGACCTTCGCGGACAAGTGGGATTGTAAGGCGCCTTCATTTTTTGGACTGTTCATCGTCCAATTTTTTGATGATCTGGCTTAATCCAACTGTAATACCGAGAAATGCGAAGAAAATAATCATGACAATGCCAACCAGTTCAGGGTGCTTGCCGATATTGAGGTTCACGTAAGAGACAGTAAGGCCCGCCACTACCAACATCCACACAAGAAGAAGATGCTTTGCTTTCATAAGTGAATATTTTCATCTTATTCGCAAAGCGAGCGACGGTCTGCAACTGTGGATGTGCGTGAAGCATCAATGTGCTGTAATCACTGCGCGCTGAAAACCGTGAACGTCACCAGTCTTTGTCGGAAAGAATTGTTGGAGCTGCTCGACGGCCTTGAATCAGTACATTGAGGAGTTAACCGCAGCGGTTTGAGCAAGAAGCCCGAAAGCGACCCGACGTGTTGCGGAGCAGAGAAAAAGTCGCCAAGTCCTATAACACACGAAAACCGGTGCGCCACCTCATGCTAACATTCGGAACCGCACTGAACGTGTCTCCACAAAAAATGGGAAGGCGCGATGCCACAGAAATCGTGCAGGCAAAACCTGCATCTCGCAGAAAAAGTTCTTCAAATAGCGGTTTTCGCCCTGGGTTTACTGTTGATTGGGGCCGAGGCTGCTGCCAGCGGGCAGCAGGCTGGAGGAGTTCAAGCTTCAGGACCGAGAGTGAAGATGGTGCGGTCCGTCGCGGGGACCAAGGGGGATACGCATGGACCCACCTTCGTGATGGCTGATCCGCGGACTACTTTTTATGTCCCCGATGATCACCAGGTAATTGTGTATTTCGAGTGGGAGGCTCCGCGTGGAACGCATCATTGCGAGGGCACACTGCACGGGCCAAACGGCCAGCTAGCGGTGATGTCCAGCTTCGATTACCCGGCGACGCAGCCAAGGTTCGGGGGATTCTGGACAATCCCTCTTCTTGGAAATACGAGCGCAGGTGTTTGGACCTTCGAGTCGCGAGTAGATGGAGAATCCGCCGGATCTTTGAACTTCGAGATCGTATCCGCGAAAAGACCAGAGGATGCCGTTAAAGCAGAGGCGCCGCCACCAACAGCGGCGGAACTCTACGGGCGGGCGGTAAAGGCAAGCGTCCTTATAGACAAACTGGATGATAAAGGCCGCCGGTTCGATACGGCTTCCGGTTTTTTCCTGGAAAGCGGTCTTGTTGTGACGTCATTTCAGGCAATTGACGGAGCCCGCGAGCTACGAATTCGACTGTCCGACGGAGGCAATCTAGAGCCCGATGCGATTGTTGGGTGGAATCGAAGACAGGATTGGGCGCTCTTGAACGTTGCTCCTGGTAAAAGAGACAGCCTGCTCAGAAGCAGCCCGAAGTCCGTGGCTGTAGGGGATCACTGCTACTGGCTAGACACGAAGCCCGACGGCTCACGAGTGATTTCGGATGGACAGATTGTAGGAAAAGCGGCTCATGAAGGTTGGGGCGAGAGGCTTAGCATTTCCGGAATTTTCAACTCGGGCGCGGTTGGTGGTCCGGTGTTGAACGAACATGGAGAGGTCTTGGGGTTGCTGGGTGGAACAATTCCGGAGCCACATAGATATTCTGCAGGCTCCACATTTGCCATAACCGGATCGGTAGTTCCGATTGATTTGGTTAGCGTGACACCGAGTGCGGCCTCAACAACGCTGCAAACTCTGTGGACTACGAACCAGTTCACGCAGCCCGTAACTGGGGGAAGTTTCATTTCGTTTGGGATGATTACGCAAGGCAAGCCACAAAAAGGAAAAGCCCCGTTTCCCAAGGAAATGAAAGTGGAACTGTCGGCCAGAGATCAATTTGCCTCGATCGTGATTGCCTTTCAAGCAATCCAGCCGTGGAAGAACACGGTGCAGTTGGAAATTTATGACGTCGATAATCATCCCGTCAGCCGCGGCGAAGCCGCGAAAGTCAGCCTGCGAAGCGGCGAAACACAGGAACGGACATGGAGTTTCCCTCTGACGGTGCATCCTGGGGTCTACCGGGCTGATGTTCTGGTCGGCGAAGAGGTCGCCTGGCGAGAGTACTTCAGGATAAGTGAATAGACCCAGACAATTCGCCCCACCACCGCCATGACTCTTGCAGTCAACTCCTCACAACGCAACCGACAATTTGGGTACTGATACTCACTTTTCCGGTAAGCGGTGCCGGTTCAAACGGTCGATGCAACTGATGCAACGTAAGCGTCAGCCGAAGGCCATGTTGACAACGGTGTAACGATTTTGGACTAAGCGGCGTTGCGGGAGTCCGCGGTGATCTCGGGAGCGATGTTCCAGGGCAAGAGCTGGTCGATCTGGTTGACCGGATGTTCCGCGACGCGCGACAAGACGTTTCGCAGATAACCTTCTGGGTCGATACCGTTCAGTTTTGCGCTTCCGATCAGACTGTACATCGCCGCTGCACTTTCTCCGCCGCCATCGGATCCGGCGAAAAGGAAGTTTTTTCTGCCCAGCGCCACCACACGCAATGCTCGTTCCGCGGTGTTGTTGTCTATCTCCAGTCGACCGTCATCGCAGTAGCGCAGCAAAGCTTCCCATCGTCCCAACGCGTAACGAATGGCCAGTGCCGTATCGGATTTTCTGGAAAGCTTGTTCAAGGTCTCTTCGAGCCATTGCTTTAGAGATTCCAGTTGCGGGCGGCTCCGTTCGTCGCGAACCTGGCGGCGTTCTTCGGGTGAGCATCCACGGATGTCATTCTCCACTGCATACAGCCCCGCGATTCGTTGTAACGCCTCGCTTGCCACCGGCGAGCGGTGCGCCTCCTGCAGGTCGTAGAACTTCCTGCGTACATGCGCCCAACAAGCGGCCTCTTGGATCTTACCGGCGGCGTAGATCTGCTCGAACCCTGCGTAGCCGTCGGCTTGCAGCGTCCCTTGGAACACGCTCAGATGCGCCCGCGGATGTTCCCCTTTGCGATCCGGCGTATAGCAGAACCACACCGCCGGCGGCTGCGGGTCTCCCGCCGGCCGATCGTCGCGCACGTACGTCCATAACCGCCCGGTCTTGGTCTTCCCCAACCCAGGGGCTAACACCGGAACCGGGATGTCATCCCCATGCAGCTTCGTCCCGCTCATGACGTGCCGTCGCAACGCTTCCACTAGCGGCTTGACTAACCGGCTGCAGCCACCCACCCATTCCGCCAGCGTCGACCGCTCCAGCGGCACTCCCGCCCGCGCATAGATCTCCGACTGTCGATACAGAGGAAGATGATCGCAATATTTTGAGACCAACACGTGGGCTAACAGCCCCGGACCAGCGATTCCACGCTCGATCGGCCGGCTCGGTGCCTTCGCCTGCACGATGCGATCACAACGCATGCAGACCCGCTTCGAGCGTACATGCCGGATCACCTTGAAGTGTTCTGGCACGTACTCCAGCATTTCGGAGACATCCTCGCCCAGATGCTTCATCTCTCGCCCACAGTCCGGACAGTCCTTCTGCTGTGGTGTATAGGTTCGTACTTCGCGCGGAAGATGTGCCGGCAGCGGTCGTCGCGCCGGACGGGCTACCGGTGAGGCGGCGGCAGATTCCACAGGCGCGAGGTCCCTGGCGCGACTCGCTTCGAGTTCTCCCAGCCGCAGCTCCAGCTGCTCGATCTGCCGCTCCAGCTTCTCCGACTTGCGCCCGAACTGCATGCGCTGCAGCTTAGCGATCAACAGCTTCAGTTGCTCGATTTCGCTATCGCGCGAAGCAAGCTGTTCGTCTTTCGAAAGAAGTTGTTGGTGCTGTGCGACGATCAGTGTTTTCAGTTCTTCGGGATTCAGTTGATTCAGATCAGGAAGGGCCGCGCGCTCCGTCATCGTAAGCGCAGTATGTCAGAAACAAAATTCTTGGCAAATCAATTGTTGCTAATTTTTTTACACGGCCATCTGTGGTTGGTAACTTCGCACCGGCCGGCGCCAATCAATCCCTTCAAGCAACATCGATAACTGTGCTTGCGTCAACGCCACGGTCCCACTCGTCGCTTGTGGCCAGAAAAATTTCCCGCGCTCGAGTCGCTTCGCAAATAAACACAGCCCATCGCCCGACCACCACAGAAGTTTAATCAGATCTCCACGTCGCCCACGGAAAACGAAGACGTGGCCAGAGAAGGGATTTTCCTGAAGTGCCGTCTGCACCATTCCGCTCAGCCCGGTGAAACCGCGTCGCAGATCGGTGACTCCGGCGGCAATCCAGATGCGCGTTCCTGCCGGCAGCCCGATCATCTCGCTAAGCACTCCAGCACCGCTCGCAGCGCTGTCACGTCTACGGAACCTGCAATTCGCAGGGTTCCTCGCAGGAGCTCTATTTCCATCGTCCCCGAGGACAACCCCATCCCGTCATCCTTCAACGCTTTCATGGGTCTCCCCGCTTCTACCTTCACTGGCAGAAGTGGCGTCCCCAAACCGAGGCCTAGCTGCCCTTGGCGATACCGTTTTCGCCAGTAGAACACCTGGTTGGCATTCACCTCGTGTCGCCGCGCCACTCTCGCCACCGACGCACCGGGCACCAGCGTCTCTTCCACGATCTCTCTGCGCTCTTGAATGGTTCGACGCCGCTGTTTCTTCGCCACGCTCGTCGGAGGACGTTGTTCGACTGTGTCCACGCTTCACCCAGTGTGGACACACTCAAGTGTGCCCACACTGCCCATCCTCTTCGACTACTCTCACTCTGTACAGGGGGTCACAACCGGACGCTTACGATTTACCTTCTCTTTGCAGTCTTTAGTCAAGGTTTGCCGCCATTCAACGCGATTCGTATGTCACTGGTATGACACTTCAAGTCTTTACGTTCAGGACCAAAGACCCAGCGGAGTGTGGGTCGAAGTGAGATTGCCCAAATTACCTGGGTTCTCCTCTTCCGCGCTTTTTTTGAACAGAATCACTTGTTTGTGGGCAAGGGGATCGAAGTTTTTTCCGCGCGCCTAATCAGCCACTTACAGGCAACGCACGGCTCAGGTTTTTGGGCAAGCCAAAGGGTACTGGACCCTACTTTACCGGTAAGCGTTTATCAGGCACTGACTCAGCATTGCCTTGCTCTTGGCATCCAGGGCGGCGCAGACCTACCGTCGCGCTCCAGCTTCTACTAGGACCTTTGCAGCGGCGTCGTTTCCATTCTCGTTGGCCACGCTGAGGGCTGTGTCGCCCCTGTAGTCCTTTGCATTCACATCCGCGCCATGTTTGATCAGCATCTCTATTACGGGTCCGGGCTGCGCACGACTCGCTCGCATTAGGGCAGTCAGCCCATAGACGTTTGCGGCGTTCACGTCAACCCCACTTTCTAGTAAGGGCCGAACGATCTCCGTCTGATCCCGCGAATCGTTCAGCAGGGTGGTCAGTTCGGTTTCTCCATATTTGTCTCTTGCAGTTGCCTTTGATCCAAGCCTTACAAGCGTCTCGACGGCTTCTTTGTTGCGCCAGCGGACCGCAACCAGAAGAGGAGTACTGCGCTCACCGTCTTTCTCTTCGACTGCATTGACGTTCGCACCAGCTTTTAGGAGCAGCTTCATGAGTTGAGACCTGTGGGATGCACAGCCCCAGAACAGACCGTCATCCAACTCCTTCTGGCTGAGCTGTCCCGAGCCCAACATACGCATTACATCTGCCAAATCGTTTGAAAATAGGGCTTGTTGCCAAGGAGTGCGATTGGGTTCGTCCCGCCAATACATTCCGGGGTTGCTGGGGCGCGATGGATTATCGAAGATACTGACGGATGCAGCGGCCGGAAAAGGCGGAAGCTCTGGAAGGTCGAGCCACATTCCGCCACTCACATGAGCGAGGGCTTCAGTTTGCAGCTTGTCCTTGAGGCCACTCTCTTCTATCTCTGTTAGAGTCTTGGAGTCGGTGATTTGGGGCGCATCGAGACCGTAGTGGGTGAAGTACATTTGCCTGATTGGTCTTGGAAATGTTGGCCCGAGGATCCAAGTGAAATGTAATTCCACCTCGGCTTGTTTAATCCCGAACTGTCTCATCTGAGCGCGAAAATCTAGTCCGGGTGGACCAACGGAAGCGTGTCCTGCTCTATCCAAACCAAGCTCGAAGGCTGCTGCAACAAGCAGTACCAAAGAACAGGCGCTGGTTCTGGATGGCATGTGAAACAACTCAATATGAATCTTGGAAAAGCACAATAAATGATAGCACTGGTCGCAATTCACCAAGTCACTCGACCCAGCGCAGAGTCAGTCCCCGATTTGTCCGGTGGTTCCAATGACTAAGTTCGTTCGAGAGCGTTGACTCAAGAAAAACACTGCCCTGGTTGGGTCTAAGCGAGTACGCTCAAAGGTCAGTTTGTTTTTGAAAAACGCTTAGAGATGAACCGATTAGGAGAGTGTTGCATCAGTTGCATCGACCGTTTGAACCGGCACCGCTTACCGGAAAAGTGAGTATCAGTACCCAAATTGTCGGTTGCGTTGTGAGGAGTTGACTGCAAGAGTCATGGCGGTGGTGGGGCGAATTGT
>DATFQQ010000384.1:0-2771 GCA_035264195.1 Candidatus Sulfotelmatobacter sp.
AAAATTTGTCGGAAACACGCATGAAGCTGCACTCCGGACTCTTGGGATCAACCGGCTTCCCCATAATGCGGATCATTCCTTCTTGCCCACTGTGGGAAAACAGACTCCACACCGAGAGGCTCGCGGACTGAACGCCCGGAATCATCGAAGTCCTTTGGAGCAAATCTCGCCAAGCGAGCAGCGCCTTGTCTCTTTGTGACCCGATAAAATGTATCTCGGCGACAATTAGATTCTTAAATCGAAGATCGTAAACAAGAATACTTCAACATTTGATGATGTAACATCACGCTGCGGCAAGCAGATCAACGATTTGCTGAATGGCCTTGTCTGCTTTGTGATACGCGGTTTCGAGTTTGCTGTCAGGCCTGTGGCTGGGGTTCGGCTGGTGATGAAACCGGCTGTTGGCGAGAGGGCCGCAGAGTTGCTTGTGGAAGAACAGGAACAAGAGCGCGACTTGCACGCCTTTGGCGGTGAGCCGGTAAGCGTAGCGGGAACCATCGCGTTGGAGCAGACCGTGGCCTTTGAGTTTGCGCAGATCGTAGCGGAGTTGGTTCAGCCCGTAAGTATCGACCGAAAGCTGAAACGTGGTGAGGATGGTCTGGTGGACCTGCTTTGCAGTCCAACCGCCGACCGTGTTGCCGCCATGCAGGAGGACTTCCATTAACCGGATGATACGGGTGTCATGGATTTTGATGCCGGGATAGCGGACCGAGCCGATGGTGATGGGGAGAGCGATTCGCTGGAGCAGGGGAAAGTCCACGTGCACGTTGAGGCACTGCGCCTGAAAGTTGGCAAAGCGGTCGGTGATGGCTTGAAACTTTTCCCGCACGGCGTCGAGGTGATCCAGACCTTTGCGTAGACCAAAGTCGCGCAGATTGTTCGAGCACAGCTCGTTGCGTAGGAAGCGGGAGAACTTCTCGTATTGTCTGAGTAGGGCGTTTTTCCAGTACGCACGGAAGACATGGTGGCCGTGCTCGATCTGTTCGATGACGGTGGCGATGTTGCCGCGCAGTTTCTTTGTCCGCCGCACGGCGAAGACTTCGCTGATGCGGTTCGCCGTCAGACGCCAGAGTCCGATTTCGCAGCCGCGCTCGAAGATTTTATGGATGGGGAAGTGGCGTTTGAAGATGAAGTTGCGGCAGTATTCGATCTGCGCCATCGAGTAGAAGCGCGACAGGTTCATCTGGCTGCGTTCGCGCTTGGAGAACTTCGGTCCCAGGATGAAGGTCCAGTAGTCGAGTGGTTTGCGGATGATCTGCGGACTGAGTCGATCAGCCGCTGCTTGCAGCGCTGCTACATCGTCTACGGCGAGGAAGGCGTTGTCGTTCTTGCGGAAACCGATGTGGACCCGCTTCAGCTCCTGCTCGATGAAGGAGTGGCCGTTGAGCCAGTACGTGGTGTGGAACGGGAAGAAGCTGGCCACGCGTAGGATGATGGGCCCCAGAACTTCATCGTGGATGTAGAAGTAGTAATGCGTGAAACGGCTGCGTTGGTGCGCGAGGATGCGGTAATTCGGGTCCCCAGTGGGGTACTTCGGGACGGTGATGCGGAACGTCCGGCCCTGTTCCATGCTCTTGAAGATGAAGTAGACGCCGTAAGTGTTGGTCTTCTCCACGCGGCGCAGCGCGGGTAGCACGTAATCCTCTTTGCGAACTCCCTTTTTGGCCCATTCCATCGGAATGTGATGGTTGCCGGCGTAGGCCTCGACCCACGCCTGATAGTCACGGGTGCGCTGGCTGAGAACTTCCTTGTCCACCACCGTGAGACCGAGAACCTGGCGGCAGAAGTAAACCACTTGTTCGGGCCGGGACAACCCGTTGAGGTAGCCGTGGATGACGATACGGTCAAAGCAGTGGTATACAAAAGCGAGCAGATCGCCGAAGAGCCGGGTGAACAGTTCCATCGGAACTTCACTCTACGCAAAGGAGGGCGCCCGTGGGGCGAAGAAAGATCCGACGCAGACCGAGCCAGCGAGAGATCCGCGGCAAAGATTTTCGGCTGGCCGACGAAATCCGCTACATCCAGGGCCGCGCCGCCGCATTCGACGGGCGCCTCGTTACCGTCGGCCCACTCGCGCTGTTTTCGACCGATACCGGCGATGCCTGGCTGCTGGACCCGGCCGATCACCTCGCCGCCCGTCTGGCACGGGACGGCGATCCCGAGCCGATCCACTTCGAGGAAACGGAGACCAATTTCGCCATCAGGTGGAAGGGCAACTACAGCGTCGACGGCGCTGCTTTCGTCTTCATCGACAACGACTCGGCCCGCATCGTCACCATCCTCGGTTATCCGACCGGCCGCATCGCTCAGTTGGGATAATCTGAAAATTTCAAATATGTTTGGCTAGATTTTACCTAGTGTAGAATGGAGCATCAACAGCTGGGCGGCCTTGGCCTCCAGCGCCTTCAGCCGCTTTCGAAACGTGAATCCCGCCTGCCCATATCACGCGCAAACGGGAACTCGGACTGCCCCACGTCAAGTTAGACGCAAAACGCCAAACCCTGTTGAGCTTTGGCGGTGCACTTCGGTGGAACGGGACTTGGCCCGCCAAAGCCCACGATGTCGCGTTCTCGTAGATTGAGATGCTAGACGGCTGGATTGAATGTCAACCTACTCTAATGCCGTTTCCTGCCAATGTACGAGGGTCTGACGATTCGCTCTGAGCCTCCGGCGATGCCACTTCCGCGCATAAGGCGTTTTACGTCAAAGTCGCGGTTGCGATGCGTATCGTCGAACCGGCATTCACACCTGTACCATCTCGCCTGCGCCGC
>DATFQQ010000385.1:0-15603 GCA_035264195.1 Candidatus Sulfotelmatobacter sp.
CGCGATTTTTCGACATTTATCTCCTGATGTGATGCAAACAATCCGTGGCAAAATAGTCGCGGCTCAAATTATGAAATGGCAGTTGTCTCTACCTCTTCTTCTTGTCGCCTCCTTCGCGCAAGCGCAGCACGTGATGACCCACGGCGGCGCGCCTGTCGTTTCGCCCGATGGATCGCATATCGCATTTTTTTCGAATCGAACTGGCGCCGAAGAATTGTTCGTCATTTCGACGGACGGCAGTAGTGAACTTCAAGTGACGACCACTCCTGACGACAAGAGCTCACTCGCATGGACGGCGGACAAACAGATTCGGTTTTCGGCCTTTGCGAGCGATGTGAGCCATCTTTACGCCATCGACCCGGACGGAACGAAGCAGCGGGAAATCGTTAAGGTCCCTGGCCGCGGGCCAGCGCTTTCTCCCGAGGGGACTCGGCTCATCTACATGACGGGCACGTGGACCGCGACGCGATTGATGCTTTCCGGGTCTGACGGCTCGAGCCCGCAACCAATCACCGATGGTTCATCGATCGCCTGGAACAATCACTGGTCGCCGGATGGCAAACGCATTGCCTTTACGAGTCGGAGCGACCCCAAGAGTGAATTGGCCATCTTCGTCATGAACGCCGACGGCACGGGGCGGCGCAAGCTCAGTCACTTCCCGGATGGGTCCGGAAATGCCCAGTGGCCGGTGTGGTCGCCCGATGGACGTAAACTCGCCATTCAGGTTAACCGGCTCCAGGAGCACGACGCGCATATCTGGATCATCGATGTTACGACTGGCGAGGCCCGCAAACTGGCGGCTCATGATCAGCCGTATCTCGACGAAACCCCGGCCTGGTTTCCCGACGGCAAACGCATCGCGTTCCAGAGCAACCGGACCGGCAAGATGGAAGTTTGGGTGATGAATGTCGATGGATCCGAAACGCGCCAAATCACACGCTGAACGCTCGGGATCAGTAGCCGCGCCTGGGTCATCGCCGGGGTGGATGAGTGAGATGGGGATTTTTCAACACTTCACTGGTCCTGAGTAAAGAACTGGATCAGATTCCCGTCGTTGTCCTTGAACAAGAATGAGAGCACTCCCATTTCTTTGTCTTTAAACACTCCTGCTTCAGTGCCGCATTTCCTCAAGTATGCCGCCACCGCATCGAAGTCCTCTCGTGCCACGATCACTCCACCCTTGATCAGGCGAGGCACCGAAGCTTCGTTGTCAAGTCGCGGCAGGTGCTTACCCTCATGGTGAATCAGCTCAACGAATAAGTTATGACCGCCCAAAACAGCAGTTTCCGCAGCGACTTGGGTCGATTTCCCGCGCTTCACCAAATGAAGTCCAAGCCTCGACTCGTACCAATGCACGCTTGCATCGAGATCCGTTACTACGATAGCGAGAAACGCACCCTGCGCGGTGAAGATAGGAGCCTCCGTCAGGGCGTGGTGACTCTGTGCAACTGTTACTGAAGCGGATAGCAGAATCGCAGCGAGGAATGTGGCCTTCATATTTGTTTAGACCGTACGACACGCTGTTCGTCACTAGGACCACTTCGTTCGTAAACAGGCCGTAGCTCAAACTTGAGCGAGTGCTATGGGGAGTGGCTGTTGAAAAACTCCTGCTTGGTCAAAACAGCCGAAATTTAGAGGATAGAAAATGTCCACCAAAACGGAGATCGTCGTTTATAGGGCTTCCTATCGCAAAGTTTTTCTGCGAGTTTTCGACGAATGAGTTTTTCAACAGCCACGGGATATTACGCCAGCTGGATCCAGCTCATAGATGTCTCCGCAACCTAATATGCAGTTGCCATGACCGCCCAGCGTAGTCGCTCCGTAAAGATTCCCGAGGCTGTCCATCAGAAGGCTCCCCGACGGGTGAATGGGGTTGAAAGGCGTGGTTTCCGGGAAATCAAACAGTATTGTTTCTTCGCCCGAGGGGGAAACTCTGAATATGACACCCTCGTCGTTTGGTCCTCCGTCAGCGGTGCCATACAGGTTGCCGGCCTGATCTATGATCAAGCCCGAATTGGGAGTACTTCCGTCCGCAACATCGAAAGGGAATAGAATGCCTTCCGCACCGGTAGTATCGATCTTGTACACCACACCCGCGGAATTTGGGCCCCCAAAACCGGTCGTTCCGTAGAGATTGCCAGCCGAGTCAAGGACCACTGACCCGCTGGGAGCCGCCCCATCGCGCTGTCCATCTTCAAACTCGTGCAGCACTCTGAATTTCTGCGCTTGCGCCGAGGGAATAGCCACGGCGAGCGCCAGCAGGAAGATTGCACCTGAAAATAAGTTTTGCTTTCGCACGTATCTTCCTTTTCCTGACCTGGGCTAACCAGGTCATTTCCTGATTTCTTTCGTCACGGGAATATTGGCGGGAGGAGCTAAGCTTCCTCCCGCGCGGTTGTACTTAGTTAAGGTTGAGCAGCGGACCGTGATCGTCCGCGAAGGTGCTGGTATTCAGGACTTGAATGCCAGCCTGATGATCCCCGTCGAACTGGGTTACGGTGTTTGGGCAGCCCGCGTTCTGGGCGTCGTTCGCATCTGCAAACCACAATCCCATGTGGTAGATCTGAATCGGCGCGGTCGCCGGATTGGTAGTAGCGTCATCCGGGAAAATCGCAGGCGCGGCAGCAACTCCAGGAGCGTTGATGAACGTTTCCTTGCTGAAAATCCCGGTGAAGTCACCGACTCCGCGACCATGCCTGTTGGTTACGATATCGCCCTGATACCAGACCAAACCGAACGGTTTGTTGGGTACCTGAATCAGGAACGTCGTGAACTCAGTGTTGGCTGGTAGGCCGATGACTTCCACGTGCATGTTCTGGACCGGACCGAGATCGTGAATGGTGACCCGCCCCTGTGCTGCGGGTACGCAACTCGCTGCGCCCGAAGAGACTGTGAGCTTGAACGAAATGTTGTCACCGGTTGCGGCCGTTGCCTTAGGAGCAACGCCCAGGAATCCCGTGGCCATTGCCAGGGAGACTGCGAATATTGCTTGCTTCATGAAAATCTCTCCTTACTATTTGGTGTTCTGGATACAGATTCTGGCTTTTGTTGTCATGGAAGGTCTGTCGATCTTCCGCATCTTAGAAGTGCTTGGTTCAATGTTTGAGTTCGCTTTGGCCCTCCTTCGTCAGCTTCAGCCAACGCTGTGTCAGCTCATGTCGCCATTTAGGAGAGACCCGTTGCGCGGAGCACCAACCTTGAAAAGCGGGGCGTTTCGGGACCGGCCCGAACTCGCGCGGGTCCTCCGTGCCTGGCGAAGTACTCACTTAATATTTCGCGAAGCTGCAACCGGGCTCGCCAGAGCCGCGCCTTGACTGCGGGGGGCGTTAGGTGCAGGATCTCTGCCGTCTGATCGATCGAAAGCTCTTCGATGTCTCGCAGCACAAAGACCGTTCGCAAGATCGGGCGCAGACCTTCCAACGCCTTGATTAGGATGTCTCGCAACTCAGATACCCGGTAGAGCTCTTCAGGATTGGGTGCCCAATCTGCGACCTCGCGCGGAAACACGTCTCCCTCTGCCTGAAAATCTTCATCGAGAGGCACCTCTTTCGTTGTGCGCCGCTTTCGCAGCTTCATGAGCGCTTGATTCACAGTGATACGAATCAGCCACGTCGAGAATTGCGAGTGTTCGCGGAAGTCGCCCACATGTTGGAAGGCCTTCAAGAAGGCTTCCTGGACTGCATCTTGCGAGTCTTCGCGATTGTGCGTAATGTGTTCCGCAATCCGAAAGAGTTTGCGGTCATAACGCCCCACGAGTTCCTCGAAGGCAGATACATCTCCACCCTGACTGGCGTGGACGAGATCCAGGTCACCCCTGACCACCGGGCTCTCAACGAATTGTGCAAGGTCCGTGTTCATATCGTTCAAGGCGCTAGCGCGGTCGTCGCATTCCGTCTAGCGTTCGCGCGGTGTTATTGCACCACGACTTTTCCAGTCATCTTCGGATGAACCGAACAAAAATAGGGATATGTCCCCGCCTTGTTAAATGTGTAGGAAAACTTCTCGTCCGTATCCCGCACCTTGGACTTGAACACACCATCCGTGCTGACCACCGTGTGGGGAATGTCATCTCGATTGGTCCAGACCACCGTCGTTCCGACAGAAACCGTCAGCGTCTGTGGCCCAAAGCTGAAATTGTCAATTTTCACGTCTGCGCTTGCCCCTGACGGTTGGTCATTCGCTGCAAGGCTCGGTGTTTCCGCCAGCAGCAGCATTGCAATCATGACCGTTGTCGCCAAACCTACAATCCAACTCTTCTTCGTTGTCATTGTTCTGTTTCCAGCAGCGTCGTTTTAAGATCGAAAGGATTTATCATGCTCGCCACTTTCTTACGTTTGTTCACTGCCCTAGACTTCCTGAAACTTCACAGCTGCGCTGTCGGCGCTCGTAACGGATAACCGATCCGACCGCAAGTTATTCCCGCTTTGGAAAGATTCTTGTGTTTAAGGCACAAACTTATAGCCCATGCCGTGGACAGTAAGAAGGTGTGACGGGTGCGAAGGATCGCTCTCCAGCTTCTGCCGCAACCTCAAGATGTGGTTGTCCACCGTTCGAGTACAGGGGTAGTTCTGGTAACCCCACACTTCATTGAGAAGTTCGTCTCGCGAGATTACGCGCTCGGCGTTCTTTGCCAAAAACTCCAGCGTCTTGAATTCCTTTGCAGTGAGCGTAACCTTCTCGCCGCCGCGAGTGATCTCGGTCTTGGAAAAATCAACGATCACGTCTTCAAAGACGTACCGACTGTCCGGACTGACGCTGGACGCACGGCGCATTAGGACACGCAAGCGCGCCACGAGTTCCCTGGGGCTGAACAGTATGGTTAAGTAATCGTCGGCGCCCATTTCCAGGAGAAGGACCTTGTCGGCAACATTGGGGCTTGTACTGAGAACGACAAGCGGAAGACCGGAAATCGAATCCGCAATGTTCCGGCAAAGGTCCCACCCCGACGATCCTGGGCGCTGCAGGTCGAGGATGACTGCGGAGAATGGTCGTTCACGAAGTCTCGCCAGCCCAGCGATGCTATCGGTGACAACCTCGACCTCATAGCCTTCGAGAGAAAAGAGCCGCTGTAAAGCTTTCCGCAGGCTACTATCGTCCGCGATGACCAGAATCCGATCCATTGTGGCCGGTCGCAGCTCGCACAATGGGGTATTTAAAGTTGCTGCCAGGGTGGTGGTTGCCATCGCTTTCCCTCTTTCTGTAGATCGTCGCTTACTTCACTCCTTCATCTACACACAGCGCAAACCCCTCTCCTGCGCTTGGGTGATGAGACAAGCCTCTCGATACGTTGTGGGCCTCGGGACCTCTCTTGAAAGACTCGCGAATTGCCCGTCGAGCCCTGGCGAGTCGTGACATGACGGTTCCAATCGGGATCGACAATATTTCGGCGATCTGTTGATAGGACATTTCCTCCACTTCACAAAGAAGGAGGACCTCCCGGTAGTGCGCCGGCAATTCATCGATCGCTCTCTGCACCAAATGGCGGTTCGAGCGTTCAATTAGGATCGTTTCGGGAGTCTGCCTCTCACCTGCCAGTTCAGATCCGTCCTCCTCCGACTCCATCGCCACGGTCATCTTTCGCTCGAGCCCCGAGCGCGAGCTGAGAAAGGTATTTTTTAGGATTCGAAATATCCAACCTCGGAAATTGGTACCGGGCTGAAACGATGCAAAACTGTGTAGAGCTTTTCGATAAGTCTCTTGTACGAGATCCTCGGCATCGCTCTGATTTCGCACAAGCCAGCGCGCAAAGTTGTAGAGGGAATCGAACAGGGGCATGGCCAACTCTTCGAACCCTGCCAATGATTTATCGTCCTGTGAGGATGAAGTCCCAAGTAGGACCATCCCTTGTGCGCCAAATCCAAAACGCGTCATTTGCCTTCTCCCGAATCAGTTCGAAACCCGGCGGCAGCTACGCTGAGTTCTTTATCTGAGAGCAAAACTCGATGACCTTTGCGCATTGCAGCTGAGTAGCGCACTTCAAGGGTTTCTGGAAGTTCTTCGGTATGTAAAACTCAATGACCTTTGCCATGACAGTCTCCTTTGATCTTGTGATCTGGGCCCAATCTGACGCGCCAGGCGTCAGGCGTCAATTCACTGAGGCTATTCGCTCCATAGCCGGCTCGCTGTCTGTCAACTAATTGATGGATAACCAGTTAGCTCTACACATATTCAGGCTGGGGTCTGGGGCTGGGCTCTTACGGAAGTGCTACACTCCCCTGCGAAGCCCAAGTGCACTATGGAACCACTGCGACAAACGTCCGTCGTGCGATTCGGAACCTATGAGGTGTCTCTCCAGTCGGGCGAAGTGCGCAAAGCGGGTGTGAAAATCAAAGTGCAGCAGCAACCGATGAAGCTGCTGGAGATATTGCTAGAGCGCCCAGGGGAAGTCGTCACCAGGGAGGAATTGCGTGGCCGAATCGGGGCCGACGAGAATTTTGGGGATTTCGACCAAGCTGTCAATATCGCAATCGCGAAGCTCCGCAGTGCGTTAGGCGACTCGGCTGAGAATCCGCGATATATTGAGACTCTTCCAAAGCGTGGCTATCGCTTCATTGCAGAGGTGTCGGTTCTCGGAGAAGACGACCGCACCAAGAAGCCAGAATCTGCGACTGGAACTATACCTGGGACAGACATTGGGCGTCAGCTCCAAGGCGCGGCGTTGATCGTTGAGCCCAAACGTCGGCCGTGGCCGGCGCGTCGGGTCATAGGCCCCCTGGCCGTGGCCCTGGTCCTGAGTTTGACGATTTTCGCTGTCTGGCTATTTCGTTCGCACCACCCTGCGCCGACGGGCATACGATCCTTGGCCGTGCTTCCGCTGGACAACCTCTCTGGCGATGCTTCGCATGATTATTTTGCCGATGGAATGACTGATGAACTTATTACCGATCTGGCACAGATCAGGGCTTTACGCGTGATCTCCCGCACCTCCGTGATGGCTTATAAGCACGCGCGCAAGCCTCTCCCGGAGATCGCGCGCGAGTTGAACGTAGACGCTGTTGTGGAAGGCACGGTACTGCGGTCGGGCGAGCAGGTCCGAATCACGGCTCAATTGATCCTGGCGCCAGCCGACAAGCACTTGTGGGCCGAGAGTTATGAAGGCAATCTGCGTGATACGTTAGCACTCCAGAAAAAAGTGGCTACTGCGATTGCCGAACAGATTCGGATCGAAGTGACTCCGCAAGAACAGGCTGTGCTGAAAAAGGCGGCCGTAGTTAACCCAGAAGCCTACAACTCTTATCTCAAAGGGCGCTATTTCTGGAATAAGCGAACGGCGGATGGTTTGAAGGTTGCCCTGGCTTATTTCAACCAGACAATCGAAGAGGACCCGAAATACGCCCAGGCTTATGCCGGTCTAGCCGACACCTATGCTCTGTTGGGAGACTGGCAATATGCAGTAATGCCCCCCAAGGAGGCACTGCCTAAAGCGAAGGCGGCGGCCATCAAAGCGCTGGAATTCGACAGCGAGCAAGGTGAAGCTCACAACTCGCTCGCATTCGTCTTGGATGGGTTCGACTGGGATTTGGACTCCGGCGGAAAAGAATTCCGGCGGGCCATTGAACTGAGTCCAAGCTACGCAACTGCTCACCATTGGTATGCCTGGCACTTGTGCCTCTTGGGTCGATATGACGAGGCAATTGCAGAAATGAGAAGAGCGGAAGAATTGGATCCACTATCTCTAATTATCAACGCCGATTTGGCAGAACTTCTCGTTCTGTCGCACTCTTACGACGAATCCATACGACAGAGCCGCAAGACGATCGAAATGGATGCTAATTTTGCGCTCGCACACAATCAACTTGCGCAGGCGTATCTCGGAAAACACATGTACGACGAAGCGGTCGCAGAATTCCGGAAAGCTGTCCAGCTTTCTGAGGGTAGCGCGACGTGCATTGCAAATTTGGCTCGCGCCTATGCCGCATCCGGCAAGAAGAGTGAGGCGTTAAAACTGCTGAGCGATCTGAAGAAGCGCTCAATTCCTAGTCATTCGAATAGTTCGGAGATTGCCATGGTCTATGCATCTCTAGGAGATGCGGATCAAGCCTTGAATTGGCTTGAAAAGGGCTACGAGGATCGATTTAATCCGGGTGTCCTACTGCGGCCGGGCTTCGACCCTCTCCGCTCCGACCCGCGTTTCCAAGACCTCCTGCACCGCATTGGTCTACCCGAGTGAGATCTGGGAGCGATGCCTCGCCAACTTCTCGGAGGAATAGTGGGTGCGACGGGAATCGAACCGTCGGCCTCCTGTGTGACAGCTGGTCCCGGCCCAAAAAGTGTAGATTTCGGCACCGCGCAAAGCTTGCCCTAATTGGCGCCTTTTCAGTATCGGTTGATAGCGGTTGAAAAAGGGATTGCGGTGCACGTCTCAAATTTCAGAATTTGGCACATTCTTGGCACACCGACAGCCCAAAAACCCAATAAAACTACACTTTTCGAGTGAGTCGTAGTCACTCAACCACCAGCCTTCAACCGTCAAATTAACGGCATCATTCGGCTGCCGCATCAATTGTCAGCTGAAGCCTCACTCTTCGCGACTTCTTTTTTCTCCGGCAGCAAATCTTTGGGAGAGATTGCCGGATCGTAGACCAAGTTGAAGAAACCAACCATCATTTCGTCCCAGCTCTGCTGGCCCCAAATGACTGTCTTGGTCGGATCCGGATTCTCCGGATTGTTCGGAGAGTTATCGAAATGTGCAGTGCACTCAATACGCGCTCCTGCCGGCAGATCGATGGGCTCGGCGAGGTCATACCAAAGCTGCCAGTGCCAGTTGTATTGCGGCACTCGCAGAATCGTCCGTGTATCTCCATTCGGGAACACGACTCGATATTCGAAATCTTTTCCCCTGGCATGCATGTGCGGATGGATCGATGCCAGCGTCAGAGGCTTTCGAATCTCGAACGAAGCATCCACGCGATAGTTCGGGTCGCCGGGAGGAATTTTGAAGGTCCCATTGACTGCCGACAAAGTCTGGACCCGTTTTTTCGGCGGCTCCTTCGCGAAAACCAGACCCAGTTTGGTCCGGTCCATCACGGCCTTGCCATTGGGAGTGTAGTGAACCTCAAACACGATGTCTGAACCAGCCTTGATCAGTTTTGCTTCACCAACGGGTAAGATTTCGGCCGGCTGGCCGGGAGCATAGCCAACGAGAAAGTCGCTCGGCAATGCACTCGTGTCGACAGCTTCATCGGTTTTTGCAGGAGGAGCTTCGAAGAAGACCCCCAGTTTCTGATCTTTGAAATAATTCGAGCCACGCTCGCGGACGTAGGCGATGATGTGATGAACGACGGAGCGTTCGGTGGGCCGGACTTCTGCAGCCTGCACCCATTTGTCTTCGGTGAAGCCGGTGGGCACAATTGCGTATTGATACTCGACCATTCCCGATTCCGGAACTGGAAACTCTTTGGGCAGCTCGAACGTTACATCTGGCTTCGGAATGCCCCAACCCTCCACGAAATTTGCAGGAGGCGGCATGTCCTTCGGATCACCCTTGGGAGCGCCCGCAGTCGCCCAAGCTACGATGGTGTTGATCTCTTCCGGCGTCAGCGATCGGTCATTCGAAAAATGACCCACATGGGAGTCGGCATACCATGGGGGCATGATTTTCTGCTGCACTGCCAACTTCATTGCTCCCACCCATGGACGCGTCTCCTCGTAGGTGAGCATGGAAAACGGAGCCGCTTCTCCAGGCCTGTGGCAACTCTGACAGCGCTTCTGCAAGATGGGGGTAACTTCTTTCGTGAATGTCGGCGCGTTCATATTCCCCATCTGTGCCAAAACACAGGTTCCCCACAAAATTGCAATTGACAACGCAATACCTCTTAGAAACATAGGTCTGGGTCTCCAAAAGTGATTTTCGAACGCCGAGCGACGATCATTAAAAGGCCGAACTGAAAGGCTAGATCTGGATGTGACATGAGATCGTGAACGTAAAACCAAGACGGTAGACGCGAACATACTCAGGGCTCCAACCAATACCGGTTAAACCCTGGATAGTCCGAAGGCAAGTTCGCCAGGATCGTCCGTCGTAATTCGAGAACGTCGACAGAACCCTGCTTCTTGTACAAGACCTTTCCATCCCCAGCGATCAGCACTGTATAAGGCACAGCGGACTCCCACGTAGGGTCAAATGCCGCCTGCAGCCCGGCGGTATCGTTGGAATCGAACAGCAAGTTGCGGCTGGTGGCGTGCATCTTCTGCAGCATTCGCAAAACAGAGTCTTTCTCATCCGGCATATTGGCCGAGACCGTTACCAGATCGAAATCGCGCACGTTGTACATACGGAAGGTGTCTTGTATGTCTGGGAACTCGTGAATGCAGGAACTACACCATGTGGCCCAGAAGCTGACGAGTAACATCTTCTTGTCAGGATTGCTTCGCAGTTTCTTCAGGTCCAGAGCGGAAGCCATTTCGAGGCGAACTGGCTGTGACTTTATCTTGCGCAGTGTTTCGATCTGCGCCGCGTGTTTCTCCTTCCACTTTGTCGAACAACCGAAGACGCCCGTATGCTTCACCGCGACTTCTCGGTTTGCCAGGAGCGCATCGATCGCGTCGCGCACTTCGTGAGTCGTCACCAGCTCCGAACGGTAGCTATTGTCCACGCGGCCTTCATAGCGCAGGTGCCGGTCGCGGTCGAATACAAATGCGTGGGGAGTCGCCTGTGGCCCGTACCCGTTTGTGACCGCTTGCATTTCTCCGTCATAAAGATAGGGATAGCGCAAATGCTTGTACTGAGCTCGGACCTTCATCTCCTCGAGACTGTCGCTGATGTCCGAAGAATCGAGCTCGTCGATCGTGATCGCGTTGGGATCATTCGGTTCGATGGCAACGACGCTCACACCACGATCTTTGTAGTCTTCGCTCAGCTGAGCAATGCGACGCTCATACATCTGCGCGATGGGGCAATGATTGCAAGTAAAGATCACCACCAGCACGCCACTAGCTGAATATTGAGAAAGTTTGTGGATAGCTCCATCAATGCCTGGAAGTTCGAAATTCGGCGCGGCGGAGCCAATCGCCAGGATCGGATGCGTTTGCTGCGCCCACGAAGCCACCGAAATTATCGCGATTGCGGCCAGCCCGGACAGCCTACAGCAGTGACTCTTCACGATATGTCCTCTGTTTCAGCGTTCATTATTTGCTCGGCGGGACTGAAACTGACGACACCGCCAAAGTTGTCCCGTCAATTACCGTAAGATCTCCATCGAGGTCCACTGCGACCGTTGTATGAGTCTTGGGGTTGGCCGCTATGGCAAAGGCTCTGCCCGTTCTTACGGTGCCCACCACGGCGTTGTTTGTCCCGTCCACAACGGTTGTGGTGCCAGCGTGGGTGCTCGCAACATAGACATTGTGATTGCTGGAATCGATCGCAATCGCCTGCGGATGCGCGTTGACCTTCACCGTACCCAATACCGCATCGCTGATGCCGTCAAGCACCGTGACGTCATTGCTTCCATAATTGGCAACAAAGACCCTTCCCAACGAAGAATCCACTGCGATCGCGCCGGGAATTTCTCCCGTATTCACGGTTCGCATTACGTGCGAGGTGGAGTCGACGATCGTCACGGCCCGACTACCGGCGCCCGACGCGTAGATCTTCTTGGTTGCCGGACTCACGGCTATCGCCCAGAGATGATTCGCGGCTTCTATCTTGGAGATGCGGTTCTTTACGCCATCAAATACCGTCACCTGCGGTGATTCATAATTAACCAGATAGGTGTTCTCGTCGAGCGATTCGGTGCCAACGGCATCGCCCGCGCCCGCTTCCACACTCGTCGGAATGTTGGTTCTCCCGTCGATGATCACCGTGTCACTCCCGAACGTCCGCGAAACATATACTTTGTTCGTTTGTCGATTGGCAACGATGGTATAAGGAAGATCACCGACCGGCACCGTCGCGAGTGTGGTGTCAGTTGCTCCATCAATCACGGTCACGCTTCCGCTGCCCGAATTCGCGACATAAATACGATTCGTATCGGGATTGACGGCAATGGACCCCGGTTCCCTTCCGACCCGAATGCGCTCCAAAAAGTGCCCGCCCGGATCGAGCACCATCACAGCGTCCTGCTTGGTACTCACGGCATAGAACTTGCCGGTCTGTGGATTGACTAAGATTCCGTGCGGATTGATGCGGACTCCGTTTGCTTCCGGCTCGGTGCCGCGCGTGGCGCCCATTCCCAGCCAGTGAACAGCATTCTCGATGAGCCGGTTTTGAGTGAGACTGGTGAAGATTTTGTCGCCGTGCCCCATGTTCATGTAGAGCATTTTGTATTTCGTATTGGTCCATACGACTGGCAGGTCACCGCTGGTGAGAACGTCCTTGAATCCGATCGGATAGTTTGAGGGATCGAAGCTGACCAGTACTCGCACATCGTTGTTGAAGCGGGGGGTGGGTTTCCAGACATACCACTCGTTCGCGGGCGCTTCGAATTCGGCGGGAAGTCCAGCAGAGACTGGATGCGTCCGATCATCGATCGTAAGCCGGGCTGGCAGCGGAGGCCAGCTGTTTATGTAGAAGACAGCGCCCCCCAGGAAGTCAACGAACCACGGCCAGTTTGTATCTTTGTCGTTGTACGCAGCCGCGTGGAAGCCTAGCCAAGCTCCACCATGCTCGATGTACCGCTCGAAAGCACTCCGATGCGCGGCCTTGGTGGGCGACTCGTTGAGCCAGATGACAAGTTGACAATTCCTGAGTCTCTCGTCGTTCAGATCGTCCCAACTCGTGGTCGTGTCCAGCGTAAAATGCTCGCGAACTGCCAGCTGACTCAAGAATTTCACGGCATCGTGCGCAAATTGAACGTGATCCCCCTCCGTCTTGTCGGAATAGAACGCGAGGGCCTTGAAGGGCGTTTGCTGCGCATGGGCCAAGCGGGGCGATTGAATGGCAAGGAATAAAGATAGCAGGAATCGCCCGGCTCTCATCGTTTCGCCGCCCATAAGATCGCGTTATGAAGGATGGTGGTGAAAGCCGTGTTCTGAAATAGCTCAGGATGATGGCCCATAAAGATGTACACGTTGCGCGCCTTCATGTTCTCATTTGTCCAGATCACCGGATGGTCCCCCATCTTCGTCTTGGTATCGGGCGAATAGGTAGCCTCATCGACCGCAGCCAGCACGTGAACATGAGGGCGAGGAGACTTGTCGTAGGTGTACCACTCCTCCTGCTCCACTACGAACGATGGACCCAGACTCTTCATGACCGGATGTGAACGGTCTTCGACGACGACGCTTGCGGTGACAAACTTCGGGATGTAATCGGTGAAGCGGATTCCGCCCATGAATTGCGAGAACCACGGCCACATGGAGTAACCGTCGAATTCGCCTAGTAGTGTCGCGTGGTGGAATCCGATCCATCCTCCACGGCCTTCTTCGATGTACTTTGTAAATGCAGCCACTGCCATTGACGTCCAGCCGTAAGGTGGATAATCCAGCTGTATGAACAATTGGTAGTGCGAGAGAAACACCTCGTTGATTTTCTCGGTGCTCTCGATGTAGTCAACGGAGAAATTGTTTTCGACCCCCTGCTTTTGTAACCAGACCTTTGCGGCATCCACAAACGGGCGATGAATGCTGTGAGCTTCCGCCAGGGCTACGACGTTGAACTTCCGCGCTGAATTCTGCGCCTTGCTACCCAGGGCTGACCCGAAAAGCAGCACTCCGATGAGCCACCCGGCCAGCAATCTCAGCACGGAGAGTCGTGATATCAGATGCACCGTCTTTTCGCTCATAAGTTGCACTAGGATTCATGTGCCGACGACGGAGTGGTCCGGGGGTTCGGCCCAGATATTGTATGCCAGACTTACTTAATATTCATTAGAATGTTTCCAGCCTTGAAAAACGTGCCCCGAATGAAAGCAGCCATCAAGATCGGGCGGCCTCCACTCATCCGGCAAACCAACGCTGAGATTCTGCTGCGACTTCTACGCGAATCCGGGCCATGCTCGAAAGCCGATCTCGTACGAGCATCGGGATTGAGCGCGCCTTCGGTCACGAATGTCGTGGCTAGCCTTATTTCGATCGGCCTGGTCGAGACCGTGGGGGAGGGAGATTCCACCGGCGGCCGGCCTCCCGGTATTTTGCGATTCAAAGCTGAGCACGGTTGTGTTGCAGCCGTAGAGATTACCCGAAACGTAATTCGTTTCCTGCTGGCCGATTTGAATGGCCGGGAAATGATTCAGTCAGATGCCCCTATAGAGAAATCAAGAAGCACACCTCGCCATATCTGCCGGCGAATCGCAAAAGAAATATGCCAGTTGCTCCGAAAGCGAGGCTTGTCACGGCAAAAGCTGTTTAGCTTGACCGTGGGTGTTCCCGCGATCGTGAATGTAGATGACGGCACGGTGCTCGCTTTCACCCCGCTTGAGGACTGGAACAGAGTGTCCCTGGGCCCTATGCTCGCACGTGAGCTTAAGTGCCCGGTGCTCATCGATAACGACACCAACCTGGCGGCCCAAGGAGAATTCCATTCTGGAGCGGCGCGCGGAGAAAGCGACTTTGTTTTTATCTACGTTGGCGAGGGAGTAGGAGCCGGAGTTTTCCTCAATGGCCACATTTATCGAGGATCCCAGTGGTCAGCCGGCGAGATCGGCTACTTGCTGGTACCTGATGTCTCAAGAGAACACCCGGCCATCCATAGATATGGCAAGCTCGAACAAGCTCTCTCCGCCTCGGGCATCCTAGAGGCTTGGCGGACCCGTGGTCATGCATCGCGCCTCCGTTCGCGAGTCCTTCGAGCAACCGATGTTTGGGATTTGGCAGCTGCGGGCAACGTGCGGGCAAAGCGCATCCTGAAACAGCGCGCTACAATGCTGGCCGATGTAATCCTCGACCTCGCCCTTATTCTCAATCCAAACCTTATTCTGCTCGGCGGAGACGTCGGGAACCACCCCGCGTTGTTGCGCGAGGTAAACGGTTTGCTTGAGGGAAGCGAGTTCGCCGTCTCCCGTGTGGAATTAGGCACCTTGGGGAGCCCCGCAGTTCTATTGGGTGCGGTTTTGAGCTCGTTGGAGCCCACAGTCCTTCGGCTGCTGCAGGCTCCTCAGCGGAAATGAGTTGATTCTGTTCGCTATGGGCACAAGGTCGAAGAGGATCTTCGGGCCCGTTACGCTCCAATGATAATTTCATTTGCCATCTGCGCCCCCGGAGAAGTAAATCTTCCATCTGGAGTGCGATGTGCGAGGCCGCCAGCGCACGATCAGCCGGGATTCCCATTTGGGTCGGTGATGCCGCACGGGTTGGACAATCACGGCCGTCCTATCTTCCAACAGGCACCGCATTTGCCGACATCGGAAAGGTGCTTGGCGGGAATGCGATTGGATCTACCGCAAGAGGGGCAATTTCGAACCAGCGGCATCTACCTATTCTAGGCCGTTTTTCCCCATTCAGCTGGCACAAATTTCGCACATCAAGTGCTCGGAAACCTCGGAAAACCGGGGATTCTGACTGACTACTAGTCAGTCATCCCTCAGACCTCCTGCGTGACAGGCAGACATCTGAGTCGCGCTGTCAACAATCTGCTGATCTGGGCGCACGAATTTTCCTCTGAATCTCCACAAAAACTTCACAGCGTTTTCGCTGGAGAAAGCGCGATCGCAGAGCCACTCTGCAGAG
>DATFQQ010000386.1:0-7628 GCA_035264195.1 Candidatus Sulfotelmatobacter sp.
CGAACCCCGAACCCCGAACCCCGAACCCCGAACCCCGAACCCCGAACCCCGAACCCCGAACCCTACTTCTCCCAATGCGTCGCCGCAAACTTCTCCGGATCAAACGTCCCCGGATCCAGCTTCACATTCGCCTGAATATCCGAATAATCCTCGGTGAAAACCTTCTGCCCGTCGGCATAAACCTCAACCCCCGCCGCAATCCAAGCCCCCGCCAACGGCTGATAATGAATGAACCGGATATCATCCAACTTCGCCGGATCGCCCCGCGATGGCTCAATCACCCGCACAAACAGCATCCGGTCCTTCTCCACCCAGAACTGCTTCGACTTCAAATCTCCTTTGTCCGCTCCAACCACGTATGCTGCCTTCCCGTCCCAAGTATCCTCGTGCACCTTCGACAAATCGTAACCCTCGCCCTTGACGACTTTGATCGTCGTCTCCGGATCTTGCCGGTACACGTCGAACCCCAGCACGAGCAAAATGTTCACCTGCGGCCGCGTCGCTGCAACTTTGTTGTCCTTCACGATCGTGACGTTCCCATCGACCAGCACATAACCCTTACCATCGCTGGCCGGCCCAATATCGATCCGCAGTTTCCCGGGCAGGGAAGCGGCCTCATACCAAGTCTCCGCCGAACTAGTCCCGTCGGGTTTGTAAGTCGTGCTCTTCTGCACAAACGTCACATTCTGATACCACGACGATGCATACCGCGCATGCATCGCGCGAAGAACATCCTCACCATTGTGGATGGTTTGCCCCTGGGCCAATGTGACTGCGAGCGTCGTAAAGATCAGCAGTTTTCTCATAAAAGTTGGACGTATATCCGCCACAAAGGATACTCCACACGAAAAGCAATTCGATCGATTCTTAAGTCTTTCTCGGCGAACTCAGCGGTTAATAAAGGACGGATGGAGACTCATAACACCGAGTCGCGAGACAAATCACTCGATTAATTCTTCATTCGTCATGGAATGCCGGGAGAAGCGCCGTTCATCCCTTGCTCACCGCAATCGCAAACGCCGCCGCTGCATAGACCACCAGATTCCCCACGCCATACAACCCATGCAGTAAATGCAGCAATATCGCCATCACAAACACCGCCAACAGCAACCATGCCCCACGCACTACGGTTCCAGGAATCAGCAACAGCAGAGCCCCAGCGATTTCCCCAAATCCCAGCACCAGACGCACGAACCCTGGCATATGCGTCCGCGCAAACTCGTGCGCCGCTCCCGGCATCACGAACAGCACCGCCTGAATCAGGATCACAATTCCCAACGCCAACCGCAACGCAATCATTCCGCACTTGCTGTTCATGAATCCCCCCGTCGCCTGTGCGAAGATTTAGCCTTGATCTCTTTCAACCGGTGGCTCGCGCTCGAATCCAGATCAAGCTCATAAAACTTCTTCAAATGGCGAATCTTCTCCAGCGACGCCGGACTGAACGGGGTCTTCCCATCAAAGGCATGCAGCACAATCCCCTCCAGCACGTCGCCCAAAGTCATATCGTGATACTCCGCAAATGCCTTTAGAACCTTAAGAATGCGCTTCTCCATGCGCACCCCAGTCTGCACCCGCTCAATCTCCAATTTAGGATCATCTGACATGTGTACCAATGTACCAAAATACCAATGTAGAATAAATCGAAAAATGCCGAATGTGGCTTGTGTAGCCCCGGACGCATTCGTCCGGGGTTGCGCGCAAAGCGCGCCATGAGATGCAGTGTCAGTCTTCTCGAGCCCTGAAGACCTGTCATCCTGAGCGAGGATTGTTCGTCGCGCGAACGCGCAACGAACAACCGCAGTCGAAGGATCCCTGCCAATTGAGTGAACCCCGTGGCGCGTCAGAGAATTCTCAAGATGCATCGCATAACGGCAGGCACTGTCCACCAACAGTGGAGGAACAAACGACCAGCCCTACCTCTGCGGCGTCACAAACCCAATCATCTTGTCCACCCACTCAATGAAGTACTTCATATTCGGCAGATCCGTATGCCCGCCGTCATGCTGTCTCCAAGCCAACTGCCCGTCCAACAACCCTTGACCCACCGGAGGCATCTTCGCCGTCCGGTAATCCTCGGCCACACCAAGCCCCTTCGCCCCAAGCAACGTGAACACGCGGTTCGCGTCCACGGTAGCCATGAAACTCCCAAGCTGATCCAGCCACTTCGCATCGCCGGCTTCAGGAACGCCATAGCTGATAAACGTCAACCGCGGCGCGCACAGCGCCATCAGCTCATTCGAATCCACCGGAATATCTCCCGGAGTCTTGCTCCCAAACGTCGCCTCCGACGCTCCATACTTCATGAAGTTTCCGGCCATCCAGTAATATTCGCCGCCGGTCAAGCTTTCCACCGCCTCGCCGAAATTCCGTCGAAGCAGAGTCGCTCCGCCTTTTCCCGACGACCCCACGAGCACCATCGCAAAGCGCTGATCCATCGCCATCGTCAGCAAAGCAGCCTTGCCGAAACGGGACACACCTTCAATCCCGACATGTTTCGCATCCACCGCCGGATCCGTCTCCAGATAATCCAGTCCACGGCTCGCACCCCACGCCCACGCGCGAAGCGCGCCCCAATCCTCCGGTTTGCGCGGCTGCCCTTTGTTGACGAGCCCAATAATCCCGCGAGTGGTTCCGTCTCCGTTGTCGGCCTGCACACTCGCGGTATCGAACATCGCGAATCCCCAACCGGCGCCAACAAGCTGCCACGTTGCCGGTAGATCACCATCTTTGGTCAACTGCGGAAATTGAAACGGAGTCGCCTTCACCGGTTCCCAGGCAGGATGCGCGTCGAAGACTTCTTTGAGCGACGGATCCTGCTGCACAAGCATTGCCTTCCACGCGTGATTGATGCGCTCAAACTCTTCGGCCGACGGTTCATGTGGCGCGGGGAATCCCGCGCGCCCGAACATCACCAGCACAGGAACCGGTCCCTTTGCGTTTGCGGGAGTCACCACGGTCATGTGCATCTTCACGCTGATCGCCGGATACGCCGAGTTATCCACCTCGCCAATCAGATCTTTCGCAATGACTGGAGTGAACCCAATCATCTCGTGATCGGTCGCCTTCACACTCCACCTGACCTTTGGCACATTGGCCGGCACGCGCCCATACACATACCGGTCAAACATCTCCACAATTTCTGGACGCCGCTGGTCCCACCACAACTTGGCGCTCGTCACCTTCTGACCTTTGTTCAACGTGAGCGGGTCGGGAACCTCCGGAAACGGATTCGCCTTCGACTCTTCGTAGTTCGCATGATTCGGAGCCTTCTCATTCCCGCTCGGTCCCGGCCGCAGTGTCTTGATCCCAAGCTGATCCATCATGTTCTGATGATCCTGCTCGGCCGTGAATGTGACCGGCGGAGGTGCGGAAGTCTGTGCAAATCCGGCGGCCAATAAGGCATACACAGAGATAAAGAAAAACGAAGGGTGAAACGCTCTCGAGGAAAGATGCACGCGTACACTCCCGCAAGCTGGTATTCTCAATCGCGATTGATCTTAACCGTTCTGCCTAAGACACGCATGTATCGCCGTACGGTACTTGTCGTTCTCATTGCCTTCTTCGCCGCGTCCAATCTCCCCGCCCGAAGCCAGAAGCCGCAGGTCTGGATCGTTTCCTGGGCCAATTCGCAGCAGATTCCCGAATCGAGCAACGCATTGTCCGCTGAAGATCTCCGCGACGCTACGGTCCGCCAGATCTTCCATCTTTCTGCCGGAGGACCCGCAATCCGGGTGCACGTCTCCAACGCATTCGGAAATGAGGCGCTTCATTTCACCGCAGTCCACATTGCGAAGTCGACAAATCCCGCATCGCCGGCCATCGATCCGATAACTGACAAGGCCTTAACTTTCGCTAGACTTCCGGATGTAACCGTAACTCCCGGCGCGGAATTCGTCTCTGACCCGATCGAATTTCCAGTCGCTGCACTCTCCGATCTAGCCGTCACGTTTCATATCGCAATTCCACCCGCGATAGAAACCGGACATCCGGGCTCCCGCGCAACTTCTTATTTCGTTCACGGAAATCTCGTCAGCGCTGCCGATCTGCCCGAAGCCAAACACGTGGATCACTGGTACCAGATCTCAGCGGTCGACGTTATCGCTGATCCAAAAGCCGCATCCGTCGTGGTTCTCGGTGACTCCATCACTGACGGCCACGGAGCTACCACCAACGGTAACGATCGCTGGACCGACGTACTCGCATCCCGTCTCCAGGCATCGAAAGACACGCGCGACATTGGCGTCTCCAACCAGGGAATCGGTGGCAACCATCTGCTCACTGATGGACTAGGACCAAACGCGCTGGCGCGTTTCGATCGCGATGTTCTGGCGCAGGCAGGAGTACGTTGGCTGATCGTTTTTGAAGGAGTGAACGACTTAGGCGGCCTCGCCCGCGAAGGAGAAGTAACGCCGGCGGCGCATTCCGAGCGCGTCCATCGAGTCCTCGCTGCCTACGAGCAAATTATTGTCCGCGCCCACGCTCACGGACTCCGCGTCATCGGCGCCACGATCACACCTTACGTCGGCTCCGACTACTATCATCCAAGTCCATTGAGCGAAGCGGACCGACAGCTCGTCAATCAATGGATTCGCAGCGAACGTCACTTCGACGCCGTGCTCGATTTCGATAGCGTGGTGCGCGATCCGCGTGAACCAGATCGCCTCCGCGCCAACTACGACTGCGGCGACCATCTCCACCCAAACCCCGCAGGCTACAAAGCCATGGGTGACTCAATCCCCCTAACCCTTTTACAGCGCTAGACGATCTGTCATCCTGAGCGAGGATTGTGCGTTGCGCGAAGAGCGCAACGCACAACCGCAGTCGAAGGATCCCTACCAGTCTTCCCGATCCCACCGGACGCAGGGAGTTCTCACAATGCGCAAGATCGAAGAAAGCTCATTCTCCATTCCGCGCCACTTCCGTCTTCGCGCTCTTCAACTCCGGACGCTCCGAATGTTTTCCGCCGTCGCAGTTTTTTAGCAACTGGCTGTAATAGGTGTTCGCCTTCTCCGCCTGATGTGCCGACTCAGCCGCCTGAGCCGCGCCAGCCAGTCCATTAAAGCGGTTCGGATCGATCTTCATCGACTTCTCATACTCCGCGAGTGCGTTGTCCGGTTGCTTCATCTCCAGCAGCATAAAGGCGAGCATCTCGCGGGCTGGAATATCGACCTCCTGCTTCCCGGCCTGATCCTGATGATCCGCAACCGCGCGCATCAACCTCACCGCCTCATCATTCTTGTGCTCCGCGAATGCGAGCCACGCATGCACCTCATCGCGCGCTGCCGAAGCCTTCGTTCCCTCCAGCGTGTACGCGTATTTCGACTTCCGCGTCATTTCCTCGGCTTCATCAAATAATTTCGCGTTCTTGCGCGTCGCATCGGCATCGCCCATTCGCGCCGCGCCAATCGTTCGCGCCCAGTACGTGATCCTCTGCAAATACGGCGGCGCATCTGCCGCGGGTTCCAGTTTCACCGCATCTGCCCAATGATGCATCTCGAGAGCGTACAGGGCAGGGAAGTGGGCGGCCGCGAATCCCATGTACTCCAGCATTCCGGTGTCGTCCATGGTGTGCGTGCCCGCGAGAATCTCCTTCGACTTTTCCACGATCCGCTTCGCCGCCTCATCTTGCCCCATCTGCAAGTACGCATAGAGCAGGAAATGCATCGCGTGCAGTTCATGCCCGCGCATGTACATCGCACCAGACTTGTTCGTCAGTGCCACTGACTTCAGATTCGCCTGGATATCTTCTTGCCACAAGCCGAGCCGCGCAAAAATGTGCGACGGCATGTGCACCGCGTGCGCCGACGACGGAGCGATCTCCGCATACCGCCGCGCTGCACCCAGTCCCATCTGAGCCATGTCCGGCGAATCGCACGCATGAATAATGTAGTGCGCCAGTCCTGGATGATCCGGCTGCTTGGCGAATAGAGGATTCAGCACGGCGACGGCTTTCTTTGTTGCTTCGTGGGTCGCATCGTCCGGCTTCTCCGCCGCCATGAGCGACAGCGCATAAAACGCTCCGGCCTCTAAGTCATTCGGATACTTCTGGTACAACTTCGCCATCGCGTCCGAATATGCTGCGGCCTGCTTCAGATAATTCGCTTTGGACGTGTCGCTGTAGAACACTCCCAGCGCGTCGATATAGGCGCGCTCGCGCTCTGTGCTTGCGCCAACTTGTCGCGCCGCTTCGATCTGCTCGTGCCCTTGCCTGAGCGTCGCATCTTCCGGACGCTCCCAGATCTGGTGGAACAAACTCATCGCGATACCCCAATGCGCCATGGCGCAGCCGGTATCCTTCTTGTTGAGCTCAACAAACTGCTCCTGCGCTTCTTCGTATCCAAACGAATGCAGCAGAGCGACGCCGCGCTCGAACTCCGCCTGCGAACCCGCGGCGCACGAAATGGGAAAGGATACCTTTCCCAGTTTCTCGTTCGCATCGTGATGATGCCCGTGCATGTCATCATCGGCGAATACAGGCGCAGCGGCTACAGCTACGAGACACAACATCACAACGGAAGATGTTAATTTCAGGCGGATCATCGTTGTCCCCTCCCACAGAAGCGCGAACGATTAAATGTACAACTTTCGTCCATCTCTCAACCAGTACGGCCAGACCTGAGTGTCACAAAATCGCGTCAGTGGGTATTCATCAACCTTTAAGAACTCCAACCTGTGTACGCGGAAGCCTGGCATCTGCCCATGAAGTACCACGAGAAAGGGTAAGGGCAGTTCCACCCTTGCAGCCTGTGCAGCCGAGCCTGTGAACTCTCCCGGTGGGGCAGAGGTCAGGGCACACCGCTGGAATCCCTGGCGAGACGGAGCGGGATACTTCAAAGACCAACTGCGAGGGGAACTGACTGGCAATCGCTCAAATGTGAACGGTACGAAAGACGTCGAAAAGTTGAGTGAAAACGCCTTTCATGAGAAGGCCAGTCGGAGGCACTGGGTGTGTTGCCTAGACATGTGTTTTGTGCGAAGTTTGCTACCTTTTCTTGTGGAAGAAGAGAGCGTTAAACTCATCCTCGCCGAGCACTTGGCGCAACTCTCTGAAGGCCATCAACGGGATGAAAGTACAAAACACAACGATACTGCGGGCGAGGAGCACCTTCGCATGAATGTCGCGAAATACTTCGGAAAAAGCTTGTCCGTGAACGCTGTGCTTTATTCCTTCCTCCACCACGTGAAATACAAATGTCAACAAACCAAACAGAAATGCTTTCCAAACCGACGACACAAGCAAGGACCTAGCCTCAGGTCCCACACCAAGGTGCGTATATTCCCCGATTAAAATAATCTTGGCGACGACAAAAGCGTTAATCAACGCAAAGCTGTAGTTTAAATAGGAATCCCGGAAGTCGCTCAGCAGAAGCATCCGGTACGTCGAAACAGCGCAAAAGAAAAACGCCAGATATAGAAAGACTCCGGCGAAGTCTTTTAACTCGTGAATCGCTTTCTTCTTTAGTCCTACCCGTTCGGAGGTTGCAATGTTCATAATGTTTTCTGGAGCAATCTGAGCATGTCGCTACCCCCTGGAGAACTCACAGATTTGCTAGGTCGGGGTGACAAAGAATCCTGACACTTTCCGCTGCGTAGTTGCCGATAATGCGATTTCACTCATTAATCTT
>DATFQQ010000387.1:0-11884 GCA_035264195.1 Candidatus Sulfotelmatobacter sp.
TCCTTGCCAGGTCGGAAATTTCCAGTTCCGAAATATCTCCAAAGCTCGCCATGTGGCGTAGCGGGAAGATGTGGGTGGTAAACGGCGTCGCTGAAGCGAAAACCTCCATGGCCACAAAATGCTCGTTCTTCAGCACTACGCGCGTCTGATCCTCGATTTCGCGTTCGACCATGTGGCAGAACATGCACTCTCCGACATCGTCGTAGTGACGCAACGCCTCGTACAAACGATGCCGCACCTGGCTGGGGATCACCGGCGTCGCAATCAATTGCGAGTGCGGATGCTGCAGGCTCGCTCCGGCGTCAAGGCCATGGTTCTTGAAGATGGTAATGTGGCTGATGCGCGGGTCGAGGCTCAGCACGTTGTATCTCTGCTTGTAAATCGCCAGGATTTTAGCTACATGCTCGTCGTCCAGCATCGCCATGCAGCGCGAGTGGTCGGGACTGTCGATGATCACCTCGTGAAACCCGAACCCGCTGACACGCCGACGCAGATGTTGCAGACTGCGCACAGGCTGCACGTCGCTGATAAGGGCGGCAAACTTGTTTGGAATCACCCGCACCTGCCAGGGTCCCCCGTCGGTCGGATGCCGCATCACCTCCGGGGGAGTCTTACTTTCGTTGCCCGGACAGAAAGGGCACGTCTCCACAAATGCCGGCACTTCTTGCGCCGGACGGTGTGTCGCCAGTTCCTCAGGACGTTTGGCCCGCTCGGTCGCAATAATGACCCACTCTTTGGTGAAAAAGTTCTGACGCAGCTCCGGCATAGGGATGCCCTCCAACCGTTCCTATCGGCAGCCTCGTGCCCTTCCTGTACCCCCAGTCGATAAATCTTGGGGTTAACCCAACAGCGCAGAAATTCGCGATTGGCCCCTTCGTAACTGCGTCCCGTGACGGCCAATACGGGTTCGTCCGCCGGATTGTTATAAAATTTCAATTACTTATATGAACAAGAAGCTTCCTATCGGCATTCTTGGCGCTACCGGTGTCGTCGGACAAAGATTCATCCAGATGCTGGAGCACCATCCGTGGTTTGAAGTGGCCTGGTTGGCCGCCTCCGACCGTTCTGAAGGCAAGGTGTATGCGGAGGCCGCCCGCTGGCGCTTAAAGACACCTATCCCCGCCGCGGTGGCCACGATGAAAGTCTCACCGGCCACACCCGACGGCGCACCAAAGATCATCTTCGCTGCGCTCGATTCCTCAATTGCCGCCGAACTCGAGCCGCGCTTCGCCGACGCTGGATGTTGCGTCGTTTCGAACTCGAGCGCGCTGCGCATGCAGGAAGATGTTCCACTCGTGATTCCCGAAGTCAACGCCGGTCACATCAAGCTGATCGACATTCAAGGATGGCGCAAAAAGTCCGGCGGATACGTCGTCACCAATCCAAACTGCTCGGCCATCGGGCTCGTGCTGGCTCTCGCACCCCTTCATCAAAAGTTTGGACTCGAGACGGTCATGGCGGTGACTATGCAGGCGGTGAGTGGCGCTGGATATCCCGGCGTGGCCTCACTCGACATCTTGGGCAACGTCATCCCCTTCATCAAAAATGAAGAAGAAAAAATGGAGGAGGAGACCAAGAAGCTCCTCGGTCAGGTCAATGGGACTAGGGTCGTTCCCGGTCCCTTCGCGATGAGCGCGCAGTGCAACCGCGTCGCCGTGGAAGACGGCCACACCGAGTCGGTCTCGATCCGCCTCAAGAAGAAAGCAAAACCGGAAGAAATCATCGCCGCGTGGAACAGCTATCGCGCAGAGCCGCAGGAACTGAAGCTGCCGAGCGCACCTGAAAAACCAGTGGTCTACCTCGAAGCCAGCGACCGTCCGCAGCCTCGTTTCGACGTCGATCTGGGGGCGGGCATGACCACGGCGGTCGGACGGCTCCGTCCCTGCTCAGTGCTCGACTGGAAGTTCACAGTCCTCTCGCACAACACCATCCGCGGAGCCGCCGGCGCTGCCGTTTTGAATGCAGAACTCCTGAAAGCCAAGGGATACCTGGGATGATTCCTTCCCAAGGCAGCTGGCGTCATCCTGAGCGTAGCCGCTTTGGTAGACCCTCGGACTTCAGCCGGGGGCACGCGGAGCGCGGCGGAGCCAAGGATCTCGCGCGTCTCGCACTTGCTCTTGTCCCCGCTCCTAAGCCTCATCGGAGGACCTCCGCCCGATGATCGTCATGAAATTCGGCGGCACCTCGGTCGAGGACGCCAAAGCCATCGATCGAGTCGCCTCCATCGTCGAGGGCCGTCTCTCGCAACAGCCGGTGGTCGTGGTCAGTGCCATGGCCAAAGTCACCGACACGCTGCTGACCATGGCCCGAGCCGCCGGAGAAGGCGAGCGTAAAACGGCGCTCAAACTGTGCCGTTCGCTGCAGGAACGCCACTACAACACCGCCAGCGAGTTGCTCGGCACTGCACGTTTTACGGAATTCCATTCGGAACTGGGCGCGGATTTCGAGACGCTCGACGAACTGCTCCGCGGCATTTCAGCGGTCGGAGAAATCACTCCCCGCACCACGGACTATGTGACAGCTTTCGGCGAAATGCTTTCCAGCAGAATCGTCGCTGCCGCCTTCGAAGCCCGTGGACTCAAAGGCGCCCACGTCGACTCCCGCGATGTCTTGGTCACCGACAGCGCCTACATGCAGGCTGTGCCGCAGTACGAGGAAACGAATCTGCGGCTGCAGGAAAAAGTTCTGCCCCTGATCAAGGATGGGCAAGTCCCCGTAATGGGTGGCTTCATCGGCGCAAATCGCACTGGCATCAGCACCACGATCGGCCGGGGCGGCTCCGACTTCTCGGCGGCAATCTTCGGCGCGGGCCTCGGCGCGAACCGCATCGAGATCTGGACCGACGTCGACGGCATCCTTACGACCGACCCGCGCACTTGCCCTGAGGCGAAGCGCATCAAAGTCATCAGCTTCGATGAGGCTGCCGAACTCGCCTACTTCGGAGCCAAGGTCCTGCACCCGGCAACCGTCTTACCGGCGATTCAAAAGAATATTCCGGTGTACGTTTTGAATTCGCGCAATCCATCGTGCGAAGGAACCCGCATCACCACGCGCGCGCCCAAGACGAAAAACGTCTTCAAAGCCATCGCCGCCAAGAAGAAAATCACCATCATCGATGTGGCAGCTCCGCGCATGCTGCTCGCACACGGATTCCTCCGCTCCATCTTCGAAGCCTTCGACCGGCACAAGGTCGCCGTCGATGTGGTCTCGACATCAGAAGTCAGCGTCTCGCTGACGGTCGATTCCAACCAGGCGATTCCCGCGCTAGCCGCCGATCTTGCCAAGCTCGCCGACGTGAAATATGAAGGCCGCAAGGCAATCGTCTGCCTGGTCGGCGAAAACCTGCGCGAAACTCCAGGCGTCGCCGCCCTGGTATTCCGCGAACTAGCCGACAAAAAGATCCGCATGATCTCCCAAGGTGCTTCGGAAATTAACCTCACGTTCGTAATCGAAGAAGACGAAGTCCCCGGCGTAATCCAGCGCCTACACAAGACGTTCTTCTCCGAACTAGACCCCGAAGTCTTCGCTTAGACCACTTTAGCTTTTGATTAATCGACCGCGGTGTCCTCCTAGTGCGCTTTTTGCAGGCCGGAGAACCTATGCAGTCCCCGCCCGCATGAACACTGCAGGCAGAGTTACACAGGTCCTCCGGCGCCAAAAAACGGCGCCATCAGGATGACAAAGCCACCGATATGAAGCGAGGTGTCTCTCCACGCAGTTCACACCGAAAGCAGCCGGTCAAAAAACGCCCGATACCGCTGCAGCGCAACGCGCAGATTCTCCGTCGAAACACCCTCTCCCTGATCCCACTGCTTCTCAAGTTGTGACCGCTCGTCAGCAAAAACCTCGGCCAACCGCTTCATCGCCGAAGCGACCAGTCCATCCGCCTGCTCGACCGCGCTTCGCGGCTCATCCACAAAGGCAGTTTGAATTTCTTTCCACCGCGTACGCAGGCCCCGTAATTCCTCGCTGGGAAAGAGTGGCTCGTCCGCTGCTGCCCCCTGCTCCGTCTTAGCCTCGATAGTTGGCGCGGCAGCCTCACTCGTGCCGGTCACGGGTGGCATTCCGGTGTCCGCCGGTACAGCTTGCGGTCCACGCGTCTCCGATGCAGGGCGTTTTCCCTGCGCCAGATCGGCCGTCGTGATGTCCTGCTTTTCGAATCTGTCCTCGAATTGCTCCCGATCTTTCTTTAGCGGTGTGGCCATAGCTATGCTCCTTTTCGTTGGGCTGGATGTTCTTCCAGCAGTTCCTGGAACAACAGGCGGTAATGCACCATTGCCTGTCGCAAATCCTCTGTGCTGGCCGTGCCCTCGCCATGGCGCAACGCGATCCCATGGGCCGCGCGGTAGTTCTCCACTATCAGGGGATAATCGACCGACAAGTCCGCCGCGCGTTGACTAAATTCACCGATCGGATATCCACGCGCTTGCATCACCTCGGTGACCAGGCTGTCGGCCACCGTCACGGCTCCCCGCGGGTCATCCACAAACCGTGCCTGTACTTCATTCCAACGCACGGCAAAACTCGACCGGTCGGATCCCGACAGTGGATGAATCTTGAACTTTTCCCTTCGTTTTTGGCGAAACTCCAGCACTCCTTCGGCCTTGCGCGGGTCGCCTTCCTGCTGCAGCACGCGATCGTACTCGGGTCCGAAGCGCTGTTGCAGTTGCAATCTGCGCTTCCTGCGTGAAGCAACAAATGCGATCACCGCGATTACGATCAGCGCGATCACCAGCAGCGCAATCACGATAACAATTCGGTTTTGATCCATCGTTTCCCTCCCCGGGTGCGCGTATGGGATGCTCGCTAAATGAACCCTGTTGTCGCATCCGCCGCCTGAAGCGGAAGAATGCAAGAGTTTTTCTGTGAAAATCTCGAAGTCAATCAAGTTCAGACAGTAGTCCGCTGCGTTTCTCCTATGGTTAAATCTGGAGAGGAAAGAGCAGATGAACCTTCTGGTATTAGGCCGTGGCAAAACAGGATCTCAGGTGGCGGAAGTTGCTGCCGAGCGCAGGCATCACGTTCGCTCCGTGGGCGCGAAAGAAAACGCCGACGGTTCCGCACTAGTTCCCGAAAAACTTGGCGACGTGGCCGCCGTCATCGACTTCACCGCGCCGCACTGCATTCTGGCCAACATCGAAGCCTGCGTGAAAGCTGGCAAGAATATGGTGGTTGGCACCACGGGCTGGTATAAAGAAATCGACCAAGTTCGGTCATTAGTCGAACGGCACCAGACCGGATTCGTCTACGCCCCAAACTTTTCCATCGGCGTGAATCTGTTTTACGACGTCGCCCGCGCCGCCGCCATTGCACTTCGCCACGAGTATTCCGGACAGATCTTCGAGCGTCATCACGCTTCCAAGAAAGACGCGCCCTCCGGAACCGCCATTGCTCTTCAGCGCCTGATGCGCGAAGCCTATCCCAAGCACGAGGAGGTGGAAATCACCTCCTTCCGCGAAGGCGAAGTCGTCGGACTGCATGAGATTGTGCTTGAATCTGGATCCGATCGTATTTATCTCTGCCACGATGCCAAGTCGCGCCGTGGCTTCGCGGAGGGAGCAGTCCGGGCCGCCGAGTGGCTTGCTGGGAAAAAAGGCTTCTACGAGTTCAAGGATGTGTGGCGAGAACTGTAGTTACATAAGTCAGCCAACTTAAGGCGAATCTACAATCAACCGTGGAAGAGCGTCCCTTTAAGGGCCGCGAAAGTCACGTCGATAATACGCACGGCTTCAGCCTGTGTGATCCCGCTCACAGCATTTTCCCTCCACTCCCATTCGCGCTATCTTATCCATATGCAACTTCGTGGATGTGGCACCGCACTCGTAACTCCGTTTCATCAGGATGGCTCGATCGATGACGCTAACCTGCGGAACTTGGTCGCGTGGCAGATCGATTCCGGGATCGATTTCCTCGTTCCCTGCGGGACGACTGGCGAAACGCCGACTCTCACGCATGACGAGTGGCTGCACGTGATCGACACGACCGTTGAAGTCGCCGCCGGACGTGTCCCCATCGTCGCCGGAGCCACCTCCAACGCCACCCACGAAGCCGTAGCCAAGGCAAAAGAACTGGCTGTGCGTCCGGGTGTGGATGCGATCCTCACCGCATCGCCCTACTACAACAAACCGACGCAGGAAGGCCAATACCGGCACTTCAAAGCCATCGCCGAAGCCGTCGGCGACAAGCCGATCATCCTTTACAACGTCCCCGGCCGAACTGCAGCGAACCTCGAACCTGCGACATTGGCGCGCCTTGCCGACATCCCGAACATCGTCGCCGTCAAAGAGGCGAGTGGCAACCTGACGCAGGTCGCCGAGATCATCGCGCTATGCCCTGAGCATTTCCTCGTCTTGTCCGGGGACGATGCAGTCACGCTCCCAGTCATTGCACTGGGCGGAGTCGGGGTAATCTCGGTAGCGTCGAATGAAATTCCGCACGAGATGACATCGCTCACGCGTGCAGCGCTATCGAATGACTGGACCACGGCGCGCGCTCTGAATCGCAAATATCTGCCGCTGATGCAGGCTAACTTCATCGAATCAAGCCCACTGCCGGTGAAAGCAGTTTTAACAATGATGGGCAAGATCGAAGAGGTCTATCGTCTCCCGCTCGTTCCCATGCGTCGCGACACGCGTTCAAAGCTGCAGAGAGTGGCAACCGATGTCGGACTGATCACCAAAGCTGCCGCGCCAGCACACGACGCTGCCGACTTCTTCATCTACGAAAACTGGGTCGCCGGACCGCACAAAATCGTCCTGCACCGCGGCACCTGCGGCCAATGCAGCCACGGCAAAGGACGCCCCTCCGGCCACGACGTCAACCACGCGAAGTGGCACGGCCCCTACGCCACCCTACCCGAAGCCCGCGAAATCGCCCACACGATGACCAACGTGCTGATCCGCAGCGAGTGCAAGTGCGTCTAGAAGAATTGGCGATCGTGTGATTTTCGATTGTCGATTGAAAACCGTCCGCCGAAGCGGTTTTTGATTGTCCTGCTGAGCGTAGCATTGGGGGGAGCAAAGCGATCCGCATTGCGGAGTCGAAGCATCCCTACCGTAATTCAGCACCCAACCCCCGTGAGCCTCTGTGTCCCCTGTGGTCATCGCTTTTGACAAATCAACAATCAGCAATCAACAATCAACAATTCATGTCGAATCTGAAAGCGTCTATAGAAAAACTCGCCGCGCAGGGCGAAGTCGAGCGCGATCCCGACGCCCGCAAAACTTTCCTCGAATTCCGCGACCAACTCACACAGGGTAAAATCCGCGCTGCCGAAAAAATAGACGGCCACTGGACCGTCAACACCTGGGTCAAGCAAGGCATCCTCCTCGGATTCCGTCTTGGCGCACTCGCTGACATGTCCGCGGGCCTGTCCTTCATCGACAAAGACACCTTCCCCGCCCGCCAGTTCGCATTGTCCGATCGCGTGCGCGTCGTTCCGGGCGGATCGTCAGTACGCGTGGGAGCCTATGTCGCGCCATCCGTCATCTGCATGCCGCCAATGTTCATCAACGTCGGAGCCTACGTCGACGAAGGCACGATGGTCGATTCGCACGCACTGGTTGGCTCCTGTGCGCAAATCGGGAAGCGTGTCCACCTGAGCGCGGCCGCGCAAGTCGGAGGTGTTCTAGAACCGGTCAATGCCGCCCCGGTCATCATCGAAGATGACGTGCTAATCGGAGGCAACTGCGGCATCTTCGAAGGCACGCTGGTGAGAGCACGGGCAGTGCTGGGAGCAGGAACGATTCTGACGCGCTCCACCCCTCTCTACGATCTGGTGAAAAGCGAAGTCTACCGCGCGACGGCGGACGCGCCGTTGGAAGTTCCGGAGAATGCGGTGGTCGTTCCAGGATCGCGCGCAGTCAAGAAAGGCCCAGCCGCCGACTGGAATCTCTCGCTCTACACGCCGGTCATCGTGAAGTACCGCGACGAAAAAACGGACAAAGGAATTGAACTGGAAGACTGGCTGCGGTAATCACCGCAAAGGCGACAAATGAGATCGGTGATCAAGCCGGAGAAATCCTGATGAATCGGGATGAGCGATTAGTCGAAGCGCGGTTTCCGCGCGCCTCGAAGTACGATCCTGGTTGGGTCCTGGCGGGTGTCAGCGGCGGTGCAAATCCTCTTTGGCTGACGGAGTGGCTGGCTGAGTCACTGGATCTGCGTCCGGGCATGCGCGTTCTGGATCTGGGCTGCGGACGCGCTCTCTCGTCGATTTTTCTCCATCTTGAATTCGGCGTTCAGGTTTGGGCCACGGACTTGTGGTTCAACGCTTCCGAGAATCTGCAACGCATTCGGGACGCCGGAGCAGAAGGCGGAGTATTTCCTCTGCATGCGGACGCGCGTTCCCTGCCCTTTGCAGCGGAGTTCTTTGATGCCGCGATAAGTATTGATTCCTTCCCCTACTACGGCACCGACGATTTGTACCTAAGCTATCTCGCACGCTTCGTGAAATCCGGCGGAAACATAGCAATTGCCGGCGCAGGTCTGGTGAAGGAAATCGTGGCGAGTCCCCCTTCCCATCTCCGAGACTGGTGGACCCACGATCTATGGTGCCTCCATTCCCCCGGATGGTGGCGACGGCATTGGGAAAAGACGTCCATCGTGGATCTTCAACTCAGCGATTCGATGTCCGACGGCTGGCAGTTTTGGCTGAAGTGGCATGACACCGTATGTCCCGACAATGAAGTGGAAATTGCCGCGCTAAAAGCGGACCGGGGCGAGTACTTGGGCTACGTTCGCACGATTGGCCGGCGTCATACCGGGACTCTTGCGGAGCCGATCACTTCCATCCCCCCGCAGTACTCGCACAACCCTTTGCTGCGTCGCAAGACTGAATAAGATCCGTGAGCACTTCGGAAAGTGTGCCTCTAGTGCACTTCGACGAGCAGCCTTCCCGTGCCATTCATTGTGACTCGAACCCCCGCGAGACCTTGCGCCACCGCATCCGCATCCGCCAATTTCCCCACCCCATACGTGCTCGCTAATCCAATCACCTTCATCCCTCCCGCACGTGCCGACTGAATCCCCGCGGGCGCATCTTCAATCACGAGACACTCTGCCGGACGCAATCCCAATCTCTCGGCACCCTGCAAATACGGCTCTGGATGCGGCTTTCCATTCGTCACATCATCCGATGTCACCAGAACCTCGGGCACGGTCAATCCACAATATTGCAATCGATTTGTAGCCAGCGGTCGTGTACCCGAAGTCACGACGCCCCATCGTCCGTTAGGAATCGATTTCACCAACTCAATCGCGCCGGGCATCACCACCACTCCCCGATGATCGATCGCTTCATGACTCTCAATCGCCGCAGCCTCGGCCTCCGCATCAAGATGCGGCGCCACTCGCCGGATGACCTCCACTGTTCGCACCCCATGCGCGATCGCCATGATGGCATCGCCATCCACGCCCTTGCGCGCTGCCCACTCCCGCCACTCGCGGTCCACGGCGCGCGTCGAGTCGCAGAGGACTCCATCCAGGTCGAACAAAATGGCTGAACAGGAAAAAATAGACATGAATCGATTTAACCACAGAGACACAGGGGCACGGAGAAATACACCTCTTACTTTCCCTGTGTCTCTGTGCCTCTGTGGTGAAATCAATTGCCAGGCAAGGACAGATTGCCCGCTGTTAAAGCCTCACGGGCCCGTATCTTCAGATGCCGCTCGCGGAAATGTGTTCGCGCCCGTTCTCCCCAGGCACGCACGAACCAGTAATTCAGTCCCGCTCCGATCGCCGAACTGGCCAGTGGAATCACACGCCCCGCCCATTTCTCGACGACTTCGGCGCTTGCCCGTGCGGCAATCCGCTGAATGACGCGCGGCACAAACCGGTTGATGACTTCCTTTTCGATCAGTTCGCGGCTTAAATCGACGCCCGCCGCACTGGCCGCGGCAATCCACAATTCGGCAATCTCGTCGTCCGTGTTGTATTCGAATCCGTAGAGCAGGCTCAGCTTCTGGACGGTCCTCATCGTAATTGCCGACAGAATCCCCAAGTCCGGCACAATCGTGATCAGCCCGCCCAGCCCAAGTCCTGCGCCTTCCAATGCGGCGATCTTCATCCCACTGCGAATGATCGACTCCGACACAATATCCAGTTCCCGAACATCCAACGAATACACCCCATGGTATCCGCTGATAGGCACCCGATACGCGATACGCAGTTGGAGCAGAAACTTGTCTGGATCCACGCGCACCGTCTCATAAGCCCGAGTCAAGCCTCGAGTCAGGGCCGATTCCACCCGCCGCCGCAACCAGGTTTTCCGCTCTTCCGCCATTCTCTTCACCTTAGCGCAGCCGCCCGGAGAAAGCTATTCGGGGAAAACTGCAGATGCGGGATTTAGGGGCTGGGGAACGGGGCATAGTGGTCAGTGGTCAGTGGTCAGTCGGCGTCACACCTGCGGCACTGATCACTGGCCACTAGTCACTGAACACTGTCCACTGCCTCCGCTGTGCTAGCATTCTCTTTACACCCCAATGCCAACTGGAAAGCTTCACGTCATTCCTCTCGGCGGGCTCGGCGAGTTCGGAATGAACTGCATGGCCCTCCGCTGGGGTGACGACATCATCGTCATCGACGCCGGCCTCATGTTCCCCGAGGCCGAACTCCTCGGCGTCGACATCGTCGTCCCCGACATTTCGTACCTCATTGAAAATCGCCAGCGCGTGCGTGGCATCATCCTCACACACGGCCACGAGGATCATATCGGCGCCCTGCCCTGGATCCTCTCCGAACTCAATGTTCCGGTCTACGGCACGGAGTTCACGCTAGCCTACGTCGAGGACAAGCTCGACGAACATGGCCTGCTCGACGATGCCGACCTGCGCGAAATGCGCGCCAACGAACGCATCAAGCTGGGAGCATTCACGATCCATCCGATCCAGGTGACGCACAGCCTGGTCGATTGCGTTGCGCTCGCCATTCATTGCCCTCTCGGTGTTGTCATACATACAGGCGACTTCAAGGTCGATCCCACACCCACCGATAACAAGCTCTTCGACCTGCACACCTTCGCCGAGTACGGCAAAGAAGGCGTGCTCGCGCTCTTCCAAGATTCCACCAACGTCGAGCGCAAGGGATACACGCCCAGCGAACGCGCCGTCCGCCGCAAGTTCGACGAAGTGTTCGCCCATACCAAGCGCCGCCTGTTCATCTCCTGCTTCTCGAGTTCGATTCACCGCATCAACCTCGCCGTCGAACTCGCGCACCAGCACGGACGCAAAGTCGCCTTCATCGGCCGCTCCATGAACAACTCGGCGGAGATCGCGGAGGACCTCGGCTACATCGAAGTCCCCGAGGGTTTGGTGATCAATCCCGGCGAAATGAAGAATTTCGCGCCGGAGAAAGTCTGCGTGCTGATCAGCGGAACCCAGGGTGAGCCCATGTCGGCGCTCAGCCGCGCCGCGGTCGACAATCATAAGCACGCGAAAATCGAAAAGGGAGACACTGTCGTTCTCTCCAGCCGCATCATCCCCGGCAACGAAAAGACTATTTACCGGATGATCGATCACCTCTTCCGCCGCGAGGCCCACGTCATCTACGAGGATGGAACCAGCCCACCAGTCCACGTCTCCGGACACGCCAGCCAGGAAGAGCTCAAACTCATCATCAACCTTGTCAAGCCGCGCTATTTCGTGCCGGTTCACGGCGAATACCGTCAGCTCAAGCTGCATGCCGAAATGGCCGCCGCCATGCGCGGATCGGTCGGCAAAGTCATGCTGATCGAGAGCGGAGACATACTCGAATTCGACGAACTCGGCGCCCGCAAAACCGGCAAAGTCAACGTTGGCCGAGTCTGCATCGATTCCGGCAACCGCACCGATGTCGTCGAAGACCTCATCATCAAAGACCGCCGCCACCTCAGCGAAGACGGCAT
>DATFQQ010000388.1:0-14195 GCA_035264195.1 Candidatus Sulfotelmatobacter sp.
TTTCCTCCTCGAGTCGGCGGGCCTTTCGGCCAATGACGTGAGTATCGTTTCAGTCGGCATGTCGAACAGTTCGATAGCGGCTCTCGAACATAGACAAGTGGACGCCGCGATATTGATTGCAAGCGCAATTACCAATTTCGAGAATCGTCATCCGGACACACGGTTTCTCGCCGATACGCGCTCGCCGACTGGTGCTCAGCAGGCGTTGGGCTCAATCGAATTTCCATCACTGGCCCTCGTTGCTCAGGATGCTTGGCTCCAGACTCATGCGGATGCCGCACGGCGGCTCGTCCGCTCAGTCAGAGAAGGCCTGGACTGGATGCACGAAAGCAGTGTGGAAAAGGTTCGTCAGGAGATTCCGGAGAGCGCCAGAATGAGCAATGCTGACACTGATTACCGGGCAATTCGCGATACGCAACAAGTCACATCAACCAACGGCCTCATGCCTGCAGACGGGCCACAAAGGATCGTTCACCTGTTGGCGGTGTCAGAACCGCGCGTCAACCAGGTGGACGTGTCTCAGCTTTACACGAACGAATTCGTCCTGGCGAAATAAAACGCAGCACTGATGACCATGCATGATGCACCCGCCGTCGCGGTCCGGAACGTATCCAAGGCGTTCGGCTCATTCGTGGCGCTTGATAACATAAGCTTTGAAGTTGGTGCATGTCGTTTCGTATCGATCGTAGGTCCGAGCGGTTGTGGGAAGTCAACGCTTCTCAACATGATTGCTGGTTTATCGGTTCCAAGCGAAGGACAGATCGAAGTTTTTGGCCACCCGCTTGCCGGTATAAACCGGCGTGCATCTTACATGTTTCAGCGGGACGCGCTGCTCCCCTGGAAAACAGTTCTCGCCAACATCCAATTCGGGTTGCGCCTCCGCGGCTATGGCCGCGAGCGCTCGCTCGAAGAGGCACAGGCTTGGGTCCGGCGAATTGGCCTGGATGGTTTTGGTAATCACTATCCCTACCAGTTAAGCGGCGGCATGAGAAAACGAGTCGCCATTGCACAGTGCTGGACTGTTAAGCCGGACCTGGTGCTTATGGATGAGCCTTTTAGTGCTCTGGATGTGCACACCCGGTTGCGCATGGAAGGCGAGATCCTCACTTTGTCGTCGAGTTCCAAAGCAACAGTAATCTTCGTGACACACGACTTGGAAGAAGCAATCGCGCTCTCCGACGAGGTCTTTTTACTTTCAGCCTCTCCGCGTACACGTATCGTGGGTCGATACTCGATTGACTTGCCGAAACCGAGAAATCTCATCGACATCAAATCCGATCTTGAGTTTCAGAACTTGTACCGAACGATTTGGCGCGATCTCCGGAAGGAGGTGCTGAAGGACGATGCCGGGACACACTCCTAAGAAATCAAGAATCGTAATTCTGCAACTCTTGCTCGCAGTCGCCATGCTCGGGACTTGGGAATACTGTTCCGCTTCCAAGATCGTGGACCCGTTCTTCTTCAGCCGCCCAAGCGAGATTGCTCTTCGGGTTGGTCACTGGGCCGCAACCGGATTCATCTGGCCACATTTGCTGACCACATTGCTTGAGACCGTTCTGTCCTTCTTCATCGGCAGTTGCTTCGGCTCTGTCTTTGGATTTGCACTTGGGACTCTGCCGACCGCAGCTGCTCTTCTGGATCCTTATATTAGGGTCGGAAACGCCCTGCCGCGTGTCGTCCTGGCGCCAATTTTTCTGCTGTGGTTTGGTCTTGGAATCTGGTCCAAGGTCGCTCTCGGTGTCACCGTCGTCTTTTTCATTGTGTTCTTTAATACTTTTCGCGGCATTCGCGAGGTTGATTCTCTTCTTATCGATAATGCACGGATGCTTGGCGCGTCCCGACGGCAGGTCGCACGACATGTGCTGATTCCCAGTGCTCTCACCTGGATTTTTTCCAGTCTCCACATTAGCGTCGGAATGGCGATTGTCGCAGTCGTCGTCGGGGAATACCTGGGGGCATCCAAAGGAGTTGGCTATCTCATTGCTCAGGCAGAAGGAGTCTTCGACACTACCGGTATGTTTGCCGGAATGGCCGTTCTGGCTCTCACTGTGCTCCTCATCGGCGCTATTGTGGGCTGGGCGGAGCGCCGAATGCTTCGCTGGAAGCCTCCACAGGCTTCAAATGCTCCAGATCGCATTCCGCCGGAATAAGCAGTCTTTGCGGATCAGCAAATTAATCGCGACACGACGGATAGCCTTAGGTCGAAGCGTGAGAGGCACATCAAGCAATTTTCTTGATCAATTTATCTAGACCGATCCATTCCTTCAATCGAACGACCGGGTCTAGCTTTTCTGCATCGATCACAAAATGGCGGTTATCCGAAACTCGAATTCTTCCGAAGCCTGCCTTCTGTAGCTCTTTGCGCATCCTGTCTTCAGTTTGAAAAGTCATAACTCTCGAACGATTCAATGGGTATCGCACCAGACGGCCCGTGAAGTGAAAAAGAGCGCTGTTCACTGCTACGTACGTGCCAAATACCGTGGTTTTGATGGGATGATCGTAAAAGGGACCACGCAGCAAAACATGAATATCGCGCCAGCGATGCGATGAGATCCACAGCCGCCCTCCCGGTCTTAGAACCCGATTCAACTCACTCAATGCTTTTGGTATATCAAGCAGGTACGCCGTTGATCGAGCAAAGACGAAATCGAAGTAAGAGTTCTCGTAGGGCAACTCCTCCGCCTTGGCAAAGCTGAATGTCGCATGGGGCAGACATTTCCTGGCGACTGCCAGCGCCTCTGCGTCGATATCACAACCAAATACTTCGCAGTACGGGGGAAGCCTCAAAACCTCGAAGACGTGACCCGCGTGACAACCGATGTCAAGAATGCGACGTGTGTTCGCTGGAATCTCAGGCAGAAGAAAATTCGAGTGCGCCGGGTCGGCTGACAACTTCAGTCCACGTTCCCTGTAAGCAGCAACGTCCGCGGTGGTCACGGAGTTCACAATCTTCATGCTGTCTCTCCGCTCATATCTTCCAGGGCATGATGTGCCACTGGGAACTCGACAGGAAACGACCTTGCGTCGCCCAAATAATCACCTCCGATTCTGTTTTGGAGGCATTGCAACGAAGTCTGCTGTTCGGATTCTTAAAACGAAACGAGACAAAATTTAGTGGGACGATTGCCAGCCGACAACTGTCTGAAGTTACAGCTGGCACAGAGCTGTGAGGCAGAATTGACTCTCGATGCGCCGTGGTCAACCTGAGAGTTGCCTTGGGGCATTGCAGTTGGTCCTGATCCGATCAAGTCTGGTCAAATTCATCTTCCTTTCACCTCACCGCAATACTCGCGAAACATTTGCCAGTTAACTTTGCTTGCTAATCCATCCGGGATCAGTGTGAGACAGCGGCTGGGTGGGTCGCAGTCTTCCGAGTAGTCACCGGACTAGCGAAGGAGAACTCTATGACTCAGAAGCTAAGACTTGATACCCCCAGAAAAGCACTGGCGATTTTGTTGGGCCTCGCCACCGCACTGGGACCGATCACGACCCCGGGGTTTGCGGCCGACACCAAGAAGCCTGCACCAGCCGCAAAACCACCGGCCTTGCAACCGACGACTCCCATTCAACACCTGGTGGTCATTTTCCAGGAGAATGTTTCGTTTGACCACTACTTCGGAACCTACCCTTTCGCCAAGAATCCGAAGGGCCAATCAAAGTTTATCGGCGCAGCCAACACACCCGCCGTGAATGGATATACCTCGGCACTGCTGACCAACAATCCCAACCTGAATCCAGCGAACGGTGCCGCTGCCTCCAACCCCTTCCGGCTGGATCCGTCGCAAGCCGTGACCAGCGATCAGGATCATGGCTACACCGACGAACAGATCGCTTTTGATATGGGCCTTGCCGACCTATTTCCGCTGCATACTGGATTTGGTAGCAACGAGACCATGGCATACTTTGACGGCAATACGGTCACAGCTTTGTGGAATTACGCTCAGTTCTTCGCGATGAGCGACAACTCCTATGGAACTACGTTCGGTCCTTCTACTCCCGGACTCCTCAACCTTGTTGCCGGACAGACGAACGGAGTGGTCAACATAATTAACGGATTGGGTGATGAAGTCTCGGGCGGCCCTGACGGCTCCTACACCATGATTGGCGATGCCGACCCTCTCAACGACGTTTGCTCGAATCCCACACGAAACCAGGGTCAGATGGCCGGACCGAACATTGGCGATCTGCTCAACGCTTCGAGAATCACCTGGGGCGGTTTTATGGGTGGATTCAACCTTCAAACCATAAATCCGAACGGCTCCACCGGATGCGCGAGAAGTTCAACAGGTTTGGCCGGAACGACGAACGATTACATCGCTCACCACTCGTTCTTCGGATATCACCCCTCGACGGCCAACCCCACCCACGCGCGCCCGGCATCGATTGCTGAGATCGGCGACGCTGGACCGGCCAACCATCAGTACGACTTGGCGGATTTCTTCACTGCAGTCTCTGCCGGCAACTTTCCTGCGGTCAGCTTCCTGAAGGCCTCCGCCTATCAGGATGGCCACGCCGGCTATTCCGATCCTCTGGACGAGCAGACGTTCCTCGTGAACACAATCAATTTCCTCGAAGGAACTCCTTACTGGAACAGCACCGCCGTCGTAGTCCTGTATGACGACTCTGACGGCTGGTACGATCACGTGATGCCGCCCATTATGAATACTTCCACCGGACCTGCGGATGCGTTGACCGGCCCAGGTGCCTGCGGAACGGCTGCGACCGCTCTGCCGGGAGTAAATTTCATGGGTAATCCGCACGCCCTCGGGCGCTGCGGCTATGGCATGCGTCAACCTCTGCTGGTCATTTCACCGTGGGCCCGGCAGAACTTTGTCGATCACAGTGTCACCGATCAGACTTCGATCATCCACTTCATCGAAGATAACTGGCTGGGCGGACAACGCCTGGGCAGCGGCTCCTTCGATGGAATCGCCAATTCGATCACCCAGATGTTCAATTTCAAGAATTTGCGGAACAATGGGACCTTGATCTTGAACCCGACCACAGGCGAGAAATAAACCGCTGCTGCTGAAGCCAGGAAATTCTCCGGGTACGAGAAGTTTTTCTCAGTCTCGTGCCCGGTCGTTAGATATGACGTAGCAATATCTCTCGTTGGCGGTTAGCCGCAAAGGCTCTCTGACCCCACCCACAGCTGAGCCAGATCTTTGAGGTTGTCTTTGTATGTGCGCGTCACCAAATACTCCTTACCACCTTTTACACGCAGACGATACTCTCCCGTCGGTAGAGGTTGGATTTCTTCGACCGCCGAAATATTCACGACGACCGAACGGTGGATGCGAATAAAACCGTAGGGCTTGAGCTTATCCGCCATCGAGGAAAGTGACTCGCGCAGCAAATAGGGATTCGGGCGATGCCGCAGAGAAACATAATTGCCTTCGGCTTGTACTGCCACGATCTCGGCCAAATCCAAGAATAGGATCCTTCCCTTTGTCTTGAACGCGATTCGTGGTGCCCGCTGTTTTGCGATAATCTCCAACCGCCGCAAGACTCGGATGAGGTTTGCAGCCTCAACTCGGCTTAGGTGCTGCGGGGAACCAGCCGAAAGGTCTGCGTCACGGTCAGCCGCGTGTTGAACAAATATCTCGCGCACACCGGCCTTTTGATCGTGAATCTCGCGGGTGCTTATCGTGGAACCCATTGCCCTCTCGTTTCGACTTCCTGATACCCAAAGGTGAGATTTAACCAGTGAGCTACTTCTAGGTCGCTGCGGTTATTTTTTCCCAGTGCTTACCGCCGACGGGAAGCTGGATTTCTCGCCGAAATAACACTCAAGGGACAACAACTGCCCGTTCTTAATGCGGAGATACTCCACGTTCCGGAACGATTTACCGTCCTTGGTATGACAAAGATACTTCACAAAAGCGTCCTCCGCGCCAGTGCTAATCCGCTCCAGCTCAATGTGCTTAATGAAGTCAATCTGTGTTTCCCAGCATTGTGTTTTGAAGGTGCTCTTGCTGATGTGGTCATCGCCGGCCGCGCTGCTAAAAGTAAAGTTGTCGGCGAGCAGGCGATCCACTGGTCCCCAATCTCTTCTCTCCCAGGCTGCATACCACTTCCGCGTTACTTCCTCGTTCGTTAAGTTTTGTTCTCCGAATGAGCCTGCCCTTGCCTGCCTAGGCAGATTGACGGCGCCAACTAGCGCACAAGTTCCCGTTGCGAGCAGATTCCTGCGTGATACAGCGATGCTTGTCATGGTTTCGTTCTCCTGTTCATGATGTTTGGAACACCTCCCAACTGCGTTGCTGACTCTAACGGCAAGTCGCATCACCTCTTCGGTCGACGCAATCAGCTTCGCTTTCGGCTGCGCGCTCGAAGCGACTTCAGCCACCCCACGATATTTCTGATGCCCATATTCCACACCTTCACATCCTGGGAATTTTTCGCTAAGACTGCATAGCCTTCGATCATCGCAATCAGACAGGTCGCAGCCTCTTCCGGAACCAAGTCGCGGCGGACAGTTCCCTCGGACTGCCCCCTTCGCAAAGCGGTGGCAATGCCTTCTTGCCAGGCCTGGAAGATTGTCTCCAACCGCTTGCGGAATTGTTCGTCGATTGGAGACATCTCCTGCGCTAAATTCATCAGGGGGCACCCGCCCTTTATGTCTCTAGGTCGAGTTGGTATCGCCCGCACGATGCCAATCAAAGCATCGATAGGGTTCTTGTCCTTGCTTCGCTCGAGAGGAAGTAACCACCGATCGCGGGGTAATGTTGCGACGACCTCATCGATAATGGCGTGGCCCAGAGCTTCCTTGCTTTGGAAATGGTGGTAGAGCGCCCCTTTGGTTACGTTGGTTGCGGCCAGAATCGTGTCGATGCTGGCGCTCTGGAATCCCGACCGGTAGATCTCCCGATAACCCGCTTGCAACAAGCGTTCCCGCGTACGCTCTGGGTCGCGGGACCTTCGCTTCTTTTCGAGACCTTCTAACATACCGACTAGTTTGTATGTTAAAACCCGCCCGCAAGTCAATCAGAATTGATCCGCCTGGATTTTGGTGGCTGGCATTCTCGAATTGTGTAACCCTCGCCCGCGTGTGTATGAAAAGATGGAGAAAAAGCTCGATCGATCGTTTCGAGATCGTCCCTGGACGTTGTTAGTCTGTCCCTCTCCCCCGCAATCCGAAATCTCTGGCCTGTTGTGCCACGTAATTGTTTTGTCGGTGGAACACCACATGCTCCCGCTGTGAGTTGCGCATTAACCGCCGCAGCGCCGAGTGGTACGTGGTTTAAATCGCCACGCATCTCGGCAAAGAATCCCTGCCCGAACCGAAATGGAGGAGAAGTGAGCATGCTTAGACCGTCGCGAAATTTCTGGATGCCGTGGGTTACTACGATTGTTCTGGCTTTCTTCAGCAATGCCGCCGCTCAAGTGAGCTACAAAGTTACCGACTTGGGTGTTCTGCACAGTAGCAACAATCTGGGTTGCGCCATGGACATCAATAACGAAGGCTGGGCCTACGTCATGTCTGCGGACATGCCCCCGGGCGAGCAGGATGAGTTGGGAGGGACGCTCCTCGACGGACGTGCCATGCTCGAGATCGGCGGATTCAAGATCGACCTGGGCTCGCTCGGAGGAAAGAACACCTGGATGAACTGGGGCCGGATCAATGACTTCGGGCAGATCGTAGGTTATTCCGAAACAAATGTTCTCGATCCAAACGGCGAAGACGTTTGCGGCTTCGGCACACACAAGACATGCCGCCCGTTTATTTGGCAGCTGTTCCACATGAGCCCGCTGCAGACGCTCGGCGGAAATAACGGGCAGGCAAGCGGAATCAATCTCAGCGGACAAATTGCAGGATTCGCGGAAAACGGTAACGTGGACCCCACCTGCCCTTCGGGCACAACGAATAACCACATCGTGCTGGGAGCGTTGTGGGCAAACGGCAGCTCCAAGACTGTTCCTCAAGTCTTGCCGCCGGTGGGTAACGATCCTGACTCGATCGCAATCGCCATCAATAATCATGGCCAAGCCGTAGGCTTAACGGGAAACTGCACCAGCGATAACGACGCCGTGCTATGGCAAAACGGCGTGCCCACCGCCCTTCCTGATCTCGGAGTGAAGGGCGTCAATTTGGCCTGGGACCTTAACGACCAGGGTCAAGTCGTTGGGGAAACCCTCAGTTCCGACGGCTCAACCGTCTACGCCGCTCTTTGGCAGAATCCGAACGAAATCAAAAGCCTCGGCACTCTGCCGGGAGATATTGGCTCTCTGGCCAGCGGCATCAACAACAAGGGCCAAGTGGTGGGAAGCACCTGGGATTCCACCTTCAGTTGGTCCCGCGCGTTCATTTATCAGAATGGCGTGATGACCGACCTCAACACTCTGTTTCCCAAAGACTCAAACCTCTTGGCAACCATGGGGAACAGGATCAACGATCGAGGACAAATCTCGGGCATGGCCATCGTGCAGAGCGGCCCGGATAAGGGCAACATCCACGCCTTTCTGGCAACGCCTGTAAAGCAAAGTATCGGCACCTCGATGGCAGACGTCGCCCGAACACTCCCGAGAATGACTATGCCAGCGAACGTTGGCAACCAGATTTTGCGGAGATTCGGGCCGGTCCCATCCAGGCGATAAAAGGTTTCGCTCATTACGAAAAACTTGTTGCAGGCCAAGATCGGAGCCTGCTCGGGACTGAGGCACTCGTTGTCAGGGCCCGAGCATGGCTGAGATTCGGCCTGCACTTTTTATTGAAGCTCCACCGTAGTTGAAATCGGAATGTGCTTTCACCTGTTCATGCCTCGTCTTCGCCATTGCGTCGAATGTCCGAGATGCCGCACTCGATATTTGCCAAGTTCCAGCCCATACCGCAACGGATCGTATCTGATGCCACTCACTGCGGACGGCGCCACAGGGTGGATCCTGTACTGTTCTTGTGGCGTGCCGCCCGCGTCGAGTCAGTGGAGTCCGACGGACTTGAGGCCATACGAAATCTGCAGCCAAGCCTTTCATCGCGGTTACGGTTCACCGCGGGAAGTGTCGGATGTGACCCAAGACAATAGATTCGACCCCTAACAGACGCAATGTCGGATCGCCGGTTTCCCCGTGATCCTCTGTGCCCTCTGTGGTTCAAGCCTTTGGGCGTTGTCGCCCTAAACATTGATTCACGCGGGTCCATTTTTTGGAGACGGTCAAAAATAAACCCGCTCGCGGCAAGTTCGCCACGAGCGGGCTCGGACGCCTTACTTACAACAGTCTAGAAAACCAACTTCGCTCCGAGTTGAAATTCTCTCGGATCAAAGGCATTGGTGATCGCTCCGAAGTCGCCGGCACCGACGTTACGGCTAATACCGCCAGTGTTGACATCTCCGCGGAACTGCGTGTGGTTCCAGGTGTTAAACGCGTCGGCACGTAGTTCGAAACGGGTGCCACGCGATTCGTTGATCAGGAAGCTCTTAAACAGCGAGAGATTCCAGTTTTGCCTTCCCGGACCACGCAGTGCGTTGAATCCAAGATTGCCGTAGATGTCGTTGCCAACTCCCGTCGGCTTCGAGAATACGGCCGGGTTAAACCACTGAGCGACGGTCTTCGGATACGTGATCGCTCCATTGACGTTCGGCCGGTTCCCGGAGTTCGGGACCACACTGGCCACGTTGTTCCCGTTCACGCCGAGGTTCAATGGCGCACCCGACATGAAGTTGACGATTCCGGAAAGCTGCCACCCACCAAGCAGAGCCTTGAGCGCTCGGCTGTCGGTATTTCTGAAGATGGGTAGTTGATAAATGAAGTTCGCGAATGCAACGTGGGTGCGGTCGTATGATGACGGACCGACATCATACTTCCATCCCACATACGGGTTGGTTACGCCGTTGAGATCACCGCCGTAGCCGTTGCCGCCTGCGTTCGCATCAACCGCCTTTGCATAGGTATAAACACCCTGCAGATACAGGTCACGGGTTACCTGTCCGTGCAGATCAGCTTGCAGTGAATTGTAGTGTCCATTCTGGCCGTTGGTCGCTAGTCGGATTCCGCCAAAGCCGGCATAGTTGTAAAGCTGGTTGATGCCACTCCCGCCCGCCGTGATCAATGCCGGCAGGTCAGCATAGTCTGGTAGGTTGACCTCCTGACGGTAGCTCATATGACGTCCCTGGCTACCTACATACGCCAACGACAAAACCGTCCGCTTGCCGAGCGACTGCTGCACGCCGGCACTGTATTGATACGTGGTGGGCAGCTTGTAGTTTTGCGACAAGATTCCCGTGATTCCCAGCGGCAGAATCGGCAGATTGGCGGCGGTGATTGTGTTACCAGGAGGATCGACATGGGTACCTGGGTTCGACAGCGACACGTTGTTTAACGTTGGGAAGGCATTCATAGGCGGATTCCCAGCGCCATCGTACATGTCATTGCCCTGCACGCGGTCGAACAGAATTCCGAATCCGCCACGAACGATGGTCTTCCCCTGACCTGTCAGGTCATAGGCGAACCCAACGCGCGGACCGAAGTTCTTCCATGTGTTGTTAACGAGTCCCTTTGGGATTCCATTGACGCCACCGATACCAAGACCATTGGTATAGAACGGAATTCCAGCCAGAATGGGATTCGGGCTAGTGCCAAGGCCCGGACTGGCTGCTGAGCACCCGTTGCTAGGACCGCTGCAGATGTTGCCGTTGTTGTCCCATGTGGGAGCGAGTGCCGGGTTGTAAAGGTTGGGGTAGAAGTTCGCGGACTGGTGATTGGCTTCGTACGTATGTGGCATGCCATCCCAACGCAGCCCATAGCTCAAGGTCAAACGATTAGTCGCACGCCAGGTGTCCTGTGCGTACACGGCATAGTTGACATTGTTCCACTGCCCCTGCGCCTGAATGGCGTTTTCTGTGTACTGCTGAGCATAGCCCAGCAGGTAGTCGGCAAAGTCATTCCCGGTGAAGTTTCCGTTGAAAGCAAAATTGCCTTGCGTGTTTGTGAAGTAGGACTGGAGTTTCCTGTAGAGCATCCAGCTGAAGCCAACCTTGAACTGGTGCGAGCCTATCGTCCAGGAAACATCGTCGCGGATCTGATAGCTGTTCGCGGCATTGCTCCAGGGCGTCCAGCCGGCCGTATAGTTCGACGTCGTGCTGCCGGCAAGGTTGATCGACGGAATACGCTCCTGTGCATTCGGCCCACTGAACAAGCGGTTGAACGTGAATCCCGAAGGCGCCGAGACCAATCCCAGAGGCTGAATCTTGATGCGGTTCCCGTTGTAATTGAACGCAATCTCATTCAGTAAGGTTGGACTGATCGCGTGCGTGGTATGAACTACGGCACTGTACGCCGGATTGCCAAAGGTGTTGCCGATGGATGGAACATTATCGTTGTTCCACATCGTTGTTCCATAATTCTGGGAAATGTGATCGTTTACCCAGTGGCCGAATATCGAGAATTTGTTATTGAACGTGTGATCCACGCGAATAACCTCTTCTCGAACCATGGTGGGTACATTGTTACCGCCAATGAAGTGGCCATCGGCGGTTGTAGGTGCCGGGAAGATGCCGCCGTAGTTCCCACCTGCGGTCAACAGTGCTTGTGCGTTGGCATCCAGCAACGCTGATGGAACTGCATTGTTGATCAGACCTGCAAACACCGGGTTCTGGGCCACCGGCAAGCCTGTGTTCACACTGCAACCACCGCTCGCATCGGGTGTACTGAACGGCTGCCCCGTCGCTATCCACGCGGCTTGCAGCGCTGGCGAGAGCTGGCTTGCACAGGGAGCATGGAGAGCTGAATTCGGAATCACAACTCCGTTGACATCCTTCACGTCCGCCGGCAGGTGGTTTGCGAAATCGCCACCGTACGTGTCGGTGAACGGAACCAACTGGTTCAACAACTGCCCTTGGATAAGGCGTCGCCATTCCATGTTGTAGAAGAAGAATGTCTTGTGGTCGCCCTTCTTCCAAAAATCTACGGGCCCTCCCGCGTTAAAACCGAACAAGTTGTAGCGAAGTTCCGCCACCTTCGCAGGAGCACGATTGAAGTAGTTCCGCGCTCCGAATGCATCATTGCGACCGAACCACCACGCGCTGGCGTGATAGTCCTTCGTGCCGGACTTCACAATCTCTGTGATCGTGCTGGCTCCCGCCATGCCGTATTCCGCACCGTAGTTCGAAGCGTTGATGCGAAATTCGGCAATCGATTCGAGCGACGGCGCAACGCTGGCCTGGCTGCCCCCACGGTCGGCGTTCTCGCCACCATCAATCAACAACAGGTTATGCCCTGCTCGCTGTCCATTGATGCTGACGTTATTGTCGCCGCTGACGGCTGTCGGGCTGATGTTGTCGCCTTGTAAGCTTACTGCTCCCGCAGTAAGAGCGTAGAGGTTATACAACGTACGCCCATTCGTCGGCAGATCGCTGACCTGCTTCGCTGTTACCATGCTGCTGACTTCGCCCGACTCGGTCTGGACGGCGATGGCATTCGCTTCCACAGTGACCGTCTCCTGCGCGTTTCCTACCTGCAGCGCGAAATCAACGCGAGTACGATCTCCTACCTGCAGTACCAAATCGGTACGCTGTTCGACCTTGAAGCCGCTCGCTTCGGCTCGAACAACATAGTGGCCAATGCGAACATCGGGCACGACATATTGCCCGTCAATACCTGTGCTGATCGTCTTGCTGATTCCAGTATCTGTATTTGTAACTGTGATAGAGGCGTTCGGAACCGCGGCACCGGTCGCATCGGTTACCGTCCCGACAATCGTCGCCTCCTGAGCGAAAGATGTTGCGCTGAATAAAAACAACAAAACCACGAGAAATATCAATCGAAGGTCAAACCTTTTTATAAGGTAGAGACCCTCGCCGTAAGTAGACGAGAGTAATCCCATTTCCAGCCCTCCTGACTTGGAGTGTTTGTGAATAACTCGAGCTAAATATCGATGCATTAGGCAGAATGATGCCGACTATCCTGGTACATCCCGCTGATTGCGACTGTCAAGAAGAAAATCGATTTTCTACTGGCGTTACGCGTGATTTCAATCACACGTCTCTTGTGCATCCATCTCCTGCTTAGCAGTACGTCAATGCAAGTTATTCAGCACACAATGAGATAGACCTGACTCATTAGTTGGCGCACTTTGGTTCCCATTTTCGGAACGAAAATAGTTTGTGATTACTGTCATATAGAAGGGTGGCGGGAATCACTCTCAACTAGTAGATGAAACGATTGCTTGTCGTTTCATCATCATCATTTTTCTTTGAGCTCTCCGCCGGCGCGGTCGCGGGAGATCAAACCGGACGAGAGACTCCGGCGAGAAAGATTCACCCACTTCTGGTGAAGGAATAAGCCAAAATCGCAGAGAAGTTCTCCGCGCCCTCAGCGGACTTTACTCTGCGATCTCAGCGGTAAGGGGTTGGTTTTTCGCGTTGCGTAAGGCTGCACCTGCACTGAACTAAGTGAGCGCAAGGCAACCCCACACTTCGGAGGATCCGCCACCGACAGCGGTCCTCATTTTCAAAACCACTTGCTAACGTCGGCCTGCCCAGCTCTGCTCGATCACTGGTACGTCAGCGTTAGATTATCCAGATACACCTTGTACCCATCCTGCTTGTAATTGCCGTCGAGTTGGAAGTTGACCGTCACACCAAACCACCCTGGGCTCGAGCCTTTTTCAAACGTCCAATTCAACGTCGCCGTCTGCCCGTTCAAAGTGATCGACTGGTATGTCTCGTGGTTATCAGACGTCCGCTGTACCTTGAGCGTCAGATGATTCCACTGACCGCTGTTCGGATTGCACGGCACTCCCGTCGGGATCCACGCTCCCTTCGAGTTGTCCCAGATATCCCACTGATTACCGCTGGCGATGCGGCATTCATGCCCAAAGATGAATCCCATATCGCCGAAGAACTGATTGATATCGAACTCCAGCGCTTCCGACAAGTTCAGATTGTCGCCGTAGAAATCCACGTCGTAAGTGAAATTGTAGATCGTCGGGATCAGCGATTGATTGTTGTCCGGCATGCCTTGCGACGATGCCGTCCCGATGAGGTGGTTGTTCCACAACGCATCGGAGTACGGAGTGCTTCCGCCGACCCAATAAACAGTCGCATTGCCACTCAATGAAGGCGAGTTGATTCCCTGGGTCATCGAGAACTCAATTCCGTCACATGGAGAAGGCGAGCAGTCGACAAAACTCGGAGGCCCCTGCCCGTATTGGCTCCAACCGCCGCTGCTCTGCAGATTCGAAAGCTGGTTCCCACTGC
>DATFQQ010000389.1:0-12766 GCA_035264195.1 Candidatus Sulfotelmatobacter sp.
AAGTTGTGGTCGACACGGACAATACCGAGATTCTCATTAGTGGAACCCTTATTGGCGGTGATAAGGTCTCCGGTTCCATCTCCGTTGTCCGCCCCGTTCGTCGGAGGAAGTAGCGCGAGAAACTGCTCGACCCGAGGATCGACCGGCACGGAAACGCACCCGCTCGGAGTCGCGTTGTTGCACGCGCCCGGGTTAGTCGCAACGGGCAGCAAACCCTGGTGGGCCAGAGCGTTGGGTACCGTGGCGATTGCTGTAGATGCTTGTACTTCACGAAAGCCCTCATAGTTTGCGAAGAAGAAAGTTCGGTTATGCATCAATGGCCCTCCGATGCTAGCGCCGAACTGGTTGCGTACGAATGCTGGGATTGGGCGGCTACTCAGATCAAAGTAGTTCCTGGCATCGAGGGAAGCATCTCGGTGCAATTCCCACAGCGATCCATGGAACTGATTACTTCCCGATTTGGTTACCGCCTCGATGACGCCACCTCCGTTCGTGCCGTACTCCGCATCGAACGTTTGGCTCAAGATGCGGACTTCCGTCAAGCCATCCAGACCAAGAAAAAGCCCAGAAGCGCCCGCCGGCGAAAGTCCGAAGACCGGATCGTTCGCATCCATACCGTCGACCAGAACATTCGTCCATGTCGGACGCATTCCGTCAACTGAAACCTGGTTGGCTTTGCCATCCGAGAGCAAGGAAGGCGCACTGCTCGGCGTCGGGGCGACTCCAGGCTCGAGGATGGTGCTTTTGAACAGATCGCGGCCGTTCAGAGGAAGTTCGGTTAGCCTTGGTTCAGCAATCGCTTCACTGATGGTCGAAGTGGTAGTGTCGATCGCCGCATCCGCCTTGACAGTCACATCTTGTGGGACGCTTCCCACTTTCATTGACAGATTGATTGCGATTGAAGCGCCTGAACTGAGGGCAATCCCTTCGAGCACCTGTGTCTGAAATTTTTCTTTCGCTGCGCGAACAGCATACGTTCCCTGTGGCAATCCCGCTACCCGATACTCGCCTTTCAGATCCGTAAGCCCTTCACGCTTTAACCCAGTGCTTGTACTCGAGACTGTGACGTCGGCTCCCGCAATAACGGCGCCGGTTGGATCTGAGACAGTACCGAAGACAGTCGCGAGCTGAGTTTGCGACCACGCGGACACTGAGTGTAAGACCAAGGTGAGCGCTAAGAGAACGCCCGGCCTGTAAGAAGCGAATGTAGAAGAGGCATAAAAGCTACCCCGCATGACTGTTACCACCTTGTCCGCTCTTCCATAGAAGACACTGAACCCTACCCCACCCGCTGAAGGATCGGCGCACCTTGGAAATTGTCCGGCGGTCGGGTAAACGCCTCGCTAACCAGAACTCACTGATTGTCTTGGGGCAGCACTTTGATGGAGTCTTGCGGTCATTTTCACCAAGTCTGCTACCGAGTTGGCCTTCATCTTCTGCATTACCTGTCCACGGTGTGCCTTCACTGTGCTCTCGGTAATGCCAAGCTCCCCGGCGACCTGCTTATTCAGCAGACCAGAAACGACCAAGGCCATGACATCCCGTTCGCGAGGGGTAAGTGACGCGTAACACTCTCGGAGATCCTGCATGTCCGACTCTTGAGCGAGAGCTAGACGGCTTCGTTCCAGGGCTTGCCGGATCGCTGTCAACAACACTTCGTCGTTGAAGGGCTTTGTGAGGAACTCGACCGCACCGGCCTTCATCGCCTGCACTGTCTTCGGAACATCGCCGTGTCCCGTGATGAAGATAATCGGTATGTCTACCCGTTCGACAGCGATTCGCTTCTGCAACTCGAGACCGTTCAGACCGGGAAGAGAGATATCGAGCAACAGGCAGCTGGGAACGAGGTCTCGCGGTCGATCGAGGAATTCTTGTGCGGAGGCGAACGTCTCTGCGTGCCAACCCTCGTCTTGTATCAAAGTTTCCAGCGACTCGCGCACCCAGACATCATCATCAACAACAAATACGATATGTTTGGCAGAGGCCATTGGTGATGATCCCAATTCATGAGCAAGTGTGTCGCCGAAACTCGTTCTCAAAGTTTCAGACGGGCGAACGAGCGTCAATACAGTAGAGTACCTAGAGTGCGTACAGGGTTGTTGACGGAGTGCTGCAGCCTTATTGAACATCGCACTCAGGTCCTTGTCCTCCAGGATCTCCGGGATCAAGTGCCGCATTCACAGCTTCTAGCAAGGCGCTGTCACTGAATGGCTTGTACAGGAACTTCGCAGCTCCTTGTCTGAACGCTTGCTTCCGGGTTTCTTCGTCTTTCTGACCCGTGATGAAGATGATTGGAATCGCCAGGCCACGACGTTTCAATTCTTGCTGAAGGTCAAGTCCGGACATTCCTGGCATCGCGACATCGAGAATCAGGCACCGCGTCTCATCCACGTAGTCAGACGAGAGAAAAGCTTGCCCAGAGGAAAAAGCTCGAGCCACAAAGCCGAATTCCCTGAGCAGATCGGGTAGCGACTCGCGCAGCATCTCATCATCGTCAACTACGGACAGAAGTGGACGTTTGGGGGCGCCGTTTCCCGGATCAGACTTCATAACAAGACAATGCACCACTCTGTAAGCGGCATCTATTAGACTTTAGTATTGCTTTAGGCCCGACCAGGAACGCCGGAGTCACATCACGCCGCAACCAGACAATGCGCCACTCTGCCGGCTGCGTCAATTCGACCTTGGTACTGCATCCCCCCTACTAAAAGCCAGATTCGGATCTCCGCGCATCCCCTTGCCGAATCAGGACGTTTCGACGTCGGCCAATCCTCGAGTCTGGAAGAGGTACAGCGACAATACGCAGGCGGGCGCAAGATTGGCGGAGCACATAAGCCTCCATGCGGAGCTTGGAAATCGAACTAATGGATCAATGCGAGCGGGCGTATCCGGACGCGCTGCCGGGCTGTGGATAGGCTCGTGCGGCGAACCACGATATCAGGAGGTTCGTCAGCACCTGCGGCTGGTGTGACGAAATTTGCTTGAGCAAAGTCGTGACATCGAAGTAGATGCGGGCAGCGGTGACTTGTCGCTTAACTGGATCGAATTGATACACCCCGCAACCGGGCAGGTTTACGGCTGTGCCGGTTGCAGCGGTGCCTGCGAACGGTCCTTTGTGAGCAGCTTCGAAGCTCCATTCCACGACGACGACGTCCTTCCCGAAGATCATGTTCTTCACGACATGACGGTTTCCAGGAAAGCCGGCGACAAAAGGCCGGACAAACTGGTCGCGCAGGGCTGCTTTTCCATTGATGATCGTGCCCGGAATTTCCAGGGAGATGGTTTCGGAGTAGTAGGACAGAATCAAGGCCTCATCGGTTCCTGACCATGCTTCAAAATACTCCTCGATGAACTCCCGGACGTCACTATCGGAAGCGATTGCATTAGAAACAGGCATAGCCGCCCTCCAGCGCCAAGTATCTTAGCCCAAATTTGCTCCGCGATGCACCACGTCGCCCGACCATAACGAGTCCGACTACGCAGCCGCGTCCTTCGCGCTGTTCGGATCCCGGGGAATAGAAAAAGAGAACGTGGTTCCGGGCCCGTCATTCGGCTCGGCCCAGAGCCGGCCCTGATGTCTCTCGATGATCGAGCGGCTGAGGGACAACCCGATACCCATCCCCCCACTTTTCGTCGTGTAGAAGGCTTCGAACAGCCTCTCAAAATCTTGAGGATTGACGCCGCATCCGGCATCCTGCACGCTCAGGCGCACTCGATCGTCTCCTTCTCCCAGGGTTCGAACTAACAGTTGCCGGGGGCGGTCCTCAACACCAACCATCGCGTCGGAAGCATTGCGGAGCAGGTTAAGGATCACCTGTTGCATCTGGACACGGTCGCCGATAACAGAGGGGAGGTCCTCGGCGAGTTCCGACCGCAGAATCACCCGATTTCTTTGGAGATCGCCCAACGACAATGTAATTACCTCTGTCGTAATCTCGTTCAGATCGAGCGTCTCCAGCGTGAATTCCTTCTTGCTAAACAGGGCCCGCAATCGCGTGATCACATCTGAGGCGCGGTTGGCATCGCGAATCGTTCGTTGCACGGTTTCGCGTGCACCCTCGACATTCGGGGGATCAGCATTCAACCTCCGAAGACAGATACTGGCGTTGGTGACGAGGCTCGCGAGCGGCTGGTTGATCTCGTGAGCGATGGAGGCGGTCAACGCATTCAGGGTTGTGACACGCGCTACGTGCGCGAGCTCGGACCGAGCTCTGTCCAGGGCCTGCTCGGCGACCTTGCTTTCCGTTATATCTTGAAGGGCACCGATAAACAGAGGCCGATCTTGCAACATGATACGGGCCATGCCACGTATGTGTTTCAAGGCACCTCGGAGGGTCACAATCCGGAATACAAAATCAACATCCACACCCGTCATGGCGCGCGCTATCATGGCGTCGAACGATGGTAGGTCCTCAGTATGGATGACATCTCGAATCCTCTGCACTGTAACCTTGGTTGACGGGTCGAAGTCAAAAATGCGGAAAGTCTCCTCGGACCAGTTGTGCTCGTCTGCGACCAAGTCCGTGATGAAACTCCCAGTCTTGCTGAGGCGCTGGGCTTCGGTGAGACGAAGATAGGCCTGCTCAACCTGCTCCTCCGCCCGTTTGCCCTCGTCAATGTCCGTAAGCAAGACGTACCAGCGCACAATATGGCCCTGAGCGTCAGCCACACATCGCCCACGCACACGGAACCAGCGGTATGCACCGTCGGCCCGTCGAAGACGCTCGTCAAACTGGTATGGCTCACCAGTTTCGACAGAGTGAACCCACAAAGCCAGGGCGCGAGGGAAGTCGTCTGGATGAATGGCGTTGTTGGTACGCCAGTCCTTCAATTCTTCAAGACTCTTCCCAAAGTAATCTAGAACTTGTTGATTAACGAATTCGACTTCGCCTGCGGGCGTAGCCGTCATGATCTGGCCATCAATGCTATCGACCATCAAGCGGGCCCTCTCCTCACTCTGGCGCAAGGCTTCCTCGGCTCGTTTTCGGTCCTCGATGTCGAGATTGGCTCCATACCATCGGACAATATTTCCGTGCTCGTCGCGCAACGGCACTTTCCGGTGCAGCATCCAACGATATTCCCCGTCGCCGCGGCGCACTCGGGTTTCGTATTCGAAGTTCTCACCACTTGCGACGCACGCTCGCCACTTTTCGACGATACCCTCGAGATCATCCGGGTGAATCAGGCTTGTCCACTTCCAACCCTCTACATCGCTGAGGGAACAGCCCACATATTCCAGCCATCGACGATTGAAATAATCGAGGGATCCGTCGGGCCGCGCGGTGTGGATCATTCCTGGAATGGCATCGATCATTAAGCTCAAATGGCGCTGACTCGACTGCAGAGCTTCTTCAGCTTTCTTGCGATCCTCGATGTCTGTGAGAAGCAGATACCACGCGGTTACCTTATTTTCCGCGTCTCGAACTGGGAGACCGCGAACTTGGAACCATCGGTAAACCCCATCAGCGCGACGGCAGCGGTGCTCAACCTCATAGATCTGCCCCGTCTCGATCGACTTTTTGCGCAGCTCAATTACTCGAGGGAGGTCATCTGGATGAACGGCATCGATCAGGGCCCAGTCCTTCAACTCGTCATTTGTCCTACCGAAATACTCCAAGGTCTGGCGGTTTAGAAACTCCACTTCGCCCATTGCACCCGTCGTCGCCACGAGTCCCGGGATGTTGTCAACGATCTGCTTCCAGGAGAGTTCTCTCGCGCGCAGGATTTGCTCCCACCGCTTGCGGTCCTCGATCTCTGTGCAGGTTCCATACCATTTGAGGATGTTGCCCGATTCATCCTTCAGTGGATTGCCGCGAATCAGGAACCATCGATAGGAACTGTCGAAACGGCGAATGCGCGCCTCCGTGTCGACTGGAATTCCCGAAGCCAGACACGATTGCCAAAGTTCGACAAGTTGTTCACGGTCGTCCGGATGAATCGCTTCCGCCCAGCCCCAGCCCTGCGCTTGTTCTGCGGACATACCGGCGTAATCGAGCCACACCTGATTGAGGAAGTCACAGTGGCCATCGGGGCGAGTCGTCCATACGGTCGTGGGGATCGTATTGATCATAGCAGCAAGACTGCGTTCACTGGCTCGCTGCGCCTCCTCCGCCTGCTTGCGATCCTCGATATCGGTGCTTGTACCGTACCACCTCATGATCTTGCCAGAGTCGTTGCGGAGAGCCTGAGCGCGAATGAGAAACCAGCGATAAACGCCATCATGGCGGCGAAGACGCGCCTCGATTTCGTCTGACTCTCCTGAAACCACTATTTTCCGCCACTTTTCCATTAATGGTGGCAGGTCGTCCGGATGGAAAGCGGTTTGCCAACCCCAACCACGAGACTCGTCAATGGAAAGTCCGGTATATCCCTCCCATCGCTTGCTTAAAAATTCGTTGGAACCATCCGGTAGCATGGTCCACACCAGGGTGGGGATCGTATCGATGACTGCGCCGAGATTGCGCTCGCCCGACTGCAGAGCCTCTTCCGCAGATGCGTTGGCGATAGCGAGCGCGGCTTGATTCGCGAACAAACCTAACCAGGTGAACTCTTGTTGACCAAGGCGTTGGCGGCTGAAGACAGCAATAACCCCCAGCAGTTTGTCTCGGAAGATGAGGGGGTGTCCTGCAAAGCTGCGAATCTCCTCACGTTTTGCCCATTCTGGTCGCACAATCCAATCGTTCTGAGCGGCGACGTCTTCGACCAGAATCGGATGCCGGCTGGCTGCTACTTGACCAACCTTTCCGACATTGAATGGCATTCGGGCAAAGTGCCCCTGCAGAAAACCCCAGTCTTCCCCTGGCGTATTGATTGGAGTTCCAGCGCTTGCGACGAGACAAAGATCATCTGGGCGATCTGACGCAGTGTGGCAAACGCTGGGGGGATCGGCAGATGGCAACAGCCAAATCCGAGCCAATGCAACTCCCGGCTGCGATGCCAATCCCCGAACAATACTCTGCAAGACAGAGTCGACGCGCTGCTCTGAGGTAACGGTGACTGCTAAGGCGAGCAGTGGTTCTGCCGCCAGTGAGGTCCCCACATAACCCTCCCTCGTTCTGTATAACGGCCTCTGGCCTAACTCAAGACCTTTCAGTTAAAACGAAGCAGCACCGGTGTGCCTTGTCGGAACCGTTGAAGAGCACACAAACGGTTCCCGCGCAACTTTACGAGTGGCAAACCTGTTCTCTTGGTGTCGTCTGAAACCTTCCCCAAAAGGCTCTTCCCCAGCGAGGAAACTGCCTAGCGCGTTAGTCCTCTACCGGTCTGAAAGACCGCCCAATGGTCTCGAATTATCCTCCATTTCGGCACGCGGAGTCACTCTGAACGCTCTCGCCAATACTTCGGTACTGACCATCAGTTGATCATCATGACGGCTATGGCTTGGTCCGATACCAAAGTATTGCCCGTACCATCGTCCAATTGTTTTCGCGTATGGGGATGTGGTGTTATCGCGTTATTAGTTCGATCCAATGGGGCGCACTCAGCAAGAGTTCTCTAGAGAGATGGAACAGCCAGGGAGGAACAGTCAATGAGTATTGCTCAGTCCGCAATCACGCCTGAGTTGCCACCTGTGAGCGTGCTGCCCCCGGTGCCATTGAGACAGTCGGGTGAACGTTCCGAAACTAGGGCGGTCAAGGTGGATCGCGCATCTGCCGGACCGAATATCAATCCCGCATGCCGGAAAGGCGAGGATGGCAGAGAGCAGCTTTTTGAGGGCATCGTGGGCAAAAGCGTGCCTCTGCAACGTGCGCTACGGGAAGTCGAGGTTGTGGCGCCCACTGATTCCGGCGTACTCATTCTGGGAGAGACGGGCACCGGAAAAGAATTGGTTGCCCGAGCGATCCACAACCTGAGCGCCCGACGGGATCGGCCACTTATCAAGTTGAACTGTGCCGCCATTCCGTCTGGTTTACTGGAAAGCGAGCTTTTTGGCCATGAAAGGGGTGCATTTACCGGCGCCCTCATGCGCAAGGCGGGCCGCTTCGAAGCTGCAGACAAGGGCACTCTTTTCCTCGACGAGGTAGGTGACATTCCGCTCGAGCTACAGCCTAAATTGCTACGCGTTCTGCAGGAACGTGAATTCGAAAGATTAGGCAGTACCCATACACAACAGGTGGATGTTCGCGTGGTTGCCGCCACCCATCGGGATCTGAAGCAGATGGTGCAAGATGGGGAATTCAGAAGCGACCTGTACTATCGCCTGCACGTTTTCCCCTTGTCGGTTCCGCCGTTGCGAGAACGCCGCGAAGACATTGCTATCTTGGTGCGCCATTTCGTGGACGAATATGCTCGGCGCATGAACCGGCGCATTGAAACCATTCCTCCCCAGGCGATAGAGGCTCTCATCAGTTATTCATGGCCGGGCAATGTGCGCGAGTTACAGAACTTTATTGAGCGGTCGGTGATTCTATCGCCGGGGAGTGTCCTGCGTCCACCTATCGCTGAGCTGAAAGAGGCCGATGTGCAAACACCCACGTCGGAGCTGAGTACCTTGGAAGAAATGGAGCGTGAGCACGTGCTGCGGGCGGTCCGGGAATCCAACTGGGTGCTCGGCGGTCCGAATGGCGCGGCGGCACGTCTTGGCATGAAGCGGACGACCCTGGCCTATCGGATACGCAAACTGAATATTCCGCTCCGTCCGCAATAAAGAGATCCACGAAGTCAGTACGAATAACTTTTGGGCAGCCATTATGGGGTGGCGCTGCGCCGGAAGCTGTCTCGCAGAGTTCTTCTGAACCTGAGAAATGCGGGGACGTCTTGGCGTAAACGTCCCGGAGCAAAACTTGTTTGACTCAGTCCTTCTTCAACTGCTCCCTAGCGGCCGCAACAACCTCGTTCGGTTCGAATCCGAACTTTTTTTGCAGCGCCTTCAATGGAGCCGAAGCGCCGAAAGTATTCATGCCGATAACACGGCCTGAATTGCCTACGTATCGATCCCATCCCAGAGTTGAGCCCTGTTCCACCCCTACCCTAGCTTTTACGTTGGGCGGCAGAACGTTGTCGCGGTAAGCCCGTGGTTGCTGCTCAAAGATTTCCCACGAGGGCATCGACACTACGCGCGAGCGAACCCCTTCCGCGATGAGAGTTTCGTGAGCAGCGACCGCAAGACTAAGCTCGCTGCCGGATGCGATGACGATTACTTCCGGATTTCCGCCCGGAGCGTCTGCGAGCACATACGCTCCCTGCGCGACTCCGGATGCCGGAGCATATTTGTTGCGATCAAGAGTTGGTAACGGCTGACGCGACAATGCCAGCACCGTCGGCTTATGCTGCAGCTGCATGATGAAGCGATATGCCTCGACAACCTCGTTCGCGTCTCCCGGGCGCAATGTGATCAAACCAGGTATCGCGCGCAGGGATATGAGGTGTTCGATTGGCTGATGCGTGGGGCCATCCTCACCATCGCCCATGGCATCATGGGTGAATATAAACATCGAGGGCAGTTCCATAAGGGCGGCCAAACGAATCGCCGGACGGGCGTAATCGCTGAAGATGAAGAAGCTGGCTCCAAAGGCACGTACCTTTGACAAGTTAAGTCCGTTGACGATTGCTGCCATTGCGTGTTCGCGAATTCCAAAATGAAGATTCTTGCCAGCTGGGCTGTCAGCCTGAAAATCTCCCGCGCCTGGATAAGTGAAGAGAGTCTTGTTAGAGGGGCCGAGGTCGGCAGATCCACCAAGGAACCATGGAATGTTCTGCGCAAGAGCGTTCAACACTTTTCCGGAAGCATCGCGGCCAGCAATACCCTTCGCGTCGGCTGGGAACACGGGAAGGTTGTGGTCCCATCCCGTGGGAAGGTCACGCTTCTGCATCAACTCAACTTCAACTGCGAGGTCGGGATATTGAGCACGGTACGAGTCCAAGAGTTCTGCCCACCTCTGTCGGGCTTCAGTTCCACGTTTGCCAATACCGGCCGTGAAGTGGTCATACACACCTTCTGGAACAAAAAACTTTGCATCTTCGGGAAATCCGTAGGCCCTCTTGCATAGCCGGACTTCCTCTTCTCCGAGAGGCTCTCCATGCGCCGCGGCGGTGTCCTGCTTATGCGGTGAACCGTATCCGATATGACTGTCGAGAACAATGAATGTGGGTCGGCCGCTCGTCTTTCGAAAGACCTCGAGCGCTTGTTCGATTCGACCGATGTCGTTCGCATCGCCGACTCGCAGAACATTCCATCCATAGGCGATGAATCGTGTCTGAACGTCTTCGGTGAACGCGATGCGCGTATTGCCTTCAATTGTGATGTGATTGTTGTCGTAAATCCAGCACAGATTGTCTAGGCCGAGATGCCCCGCCAGCGATGCCGCCTCTGATGCGATACCTTCCATGAGGCATCCGTCACCACAGACCGTATAAATGTGGTAGGTGAAGAGATCGAAACCCGGCCGATTGTAGCGTTCGGCGAGCCATTTCTCTGCAATCGCCATGCCAACGCTCGTCGCCGCACCCTGTCCTAGCGGGCCAGTTGTGGTCTCAACGCCCGACACCCAATGGTATTCAGGATGCCCAGGAGCTTTGCTGTCGAGTTGGCGGAAGCGCCGAATATCGTCGAGCGTGACCGAAGGTTGCCCCAACGTTTCGTAGTCGGCATTCACGGCTTGAACGCCGGTGAGATGAAGCGCAGACCAGAGCAACATGGAGGAATGACCGTTCGAGAGTACGAAGCGATCGCGATTGGGCCAGATTGGGTCCTGTGGATCAAATTTGAGGGCACGATTCCATATCGTATAGACGAGCGGCGCGAGCGCCATCGGTGTTCCGGGATGCCCGGAGTTAGCCTGCTGCACGGCATCGATGGAGAGCGTGCGAATCGTGTTGATGCACAACTGATCAAGTTCTGCGGCGCTCAGATTCTCAACTGGAGCGATTGCGGTACTCATGAATGCCTCCGTGGTAAATGTTCGATATCTCGTCAGCTAGGCTGAAATTGCAGGAGTCTCGGCTCTGACTTCGCCGGCTGCCTTCTTTTCGAGTCCAGCAACTTTGCTGAGGTGTCTCAGGTGGCGTTCGGCCTGGCTGAATTCAGCTGCCAGAAAAGTTTCGACAAGGTCCCAAGCCACCATGGTTCCCATAACCCGGCCCCCCAGACAAATAAAGTTCATGTGATCGTCCTCGACGCTTGTCGAGCCGAGAAGTGATCGTTGATCAGACCGGCGCGAACTCCCGGAACCTTGTTGGCACAAACAGAAGCACCCACTCCACTTCCGCAAACAGCCACCCCACGCTCTACCGTGCCTGAAGCCACGGCCCGCGCCAATGGAGTAACGAAATCCGGGTAGTCGTCGCCTGGCTCGAGGCGTTTCGCACCGAAGTCAACAACTTCATGACCGGCAGCCGTGAGGCGGCTGCGAAGGTCATGGTTCAATCCATACCCGCCGTGATCGGCAGCGATTCCTATGCGCATGTTCTCTCCTTATTATTAGGGCGTAGAATATTCTCGATTCATTCGAGATAAACCACGTTCTCTCAAGCGACTTCTGTCGTCGACTCCTTAACAACTTCCTGGCCCGCGGCAGCGCGATCTGCCAAAACCACGGCACGATCCCTGCTAACGCGGCCGGCTGGAATGGAAACATCTCCAGTTTGTAAGCGGGGAAGCATCCCCATTTTTTCGCTCCCGGTCACTAGCCAAAGCACGCAACGGGAACGATTGATAATCGGGTACGTCAGCGTCATCCGCCGCCGGTTCTGATAAATTCCGGTGGATGCGACGTCTGCATCTTGTACAGCGAGGACCGGGTCTCCCGGCACCAGTGAAGCGGTGTGCCCGTCGGGGCCGAGTCCCAGGTGGACGAGATCGAGCACAGGAGGCGCTCCTGCGATTTCGTCCAAGGTCTGTGCATACCGTAGGCAAGCCGACTCGAGATTCATAGCTTCTACCGGCATGGCGTGGATTTGCTCGGCGCGCAAAGGTGCATGCTCGAGCAGACTCTCACGCAAATGAGTGAGATTTCTGTCGGGATCACCTTCAGGTGCGACTCGCTCGTCCACCTGTACGACATGCACGCCGTTCCAGGGAACCTCTTGCTTTGCGAGATCGCGAAGCATAATCCACGGTGTTTTTCCGCCACTGACCGCCATCACGAACTTGCCCCGAGCGGCGACTGCCTCTTGCGCCGCTTTGGCAATTCGTTTTGCAGCTTCGAAAGCAACCATGTCGGCATCGAGATAGACTTCAATCTTCATCAGGCCGCCTCGCTTGCAAATGCAAGTGCCTTCTTCTCGCCCGGATTGCTCCAGCCGCCATTTGGCGCCACTTGAGCGACCGCGTCCGGGCCCCAGGTTCCAGCCGCATACTGATGAATCGGAGTGTTCTTTTTCAGCACAGGCTCCACGATCCGCCATGCTTCTTCGACGTAATCTTCGCGCGCGAACAAGGTGCTGTCCCCGGACATCGCTGCTCCGAGCACGCGTTCGTACGCATCCATCTCATCGGCGCGTGGAGAATGGCTGGCCACCATCTCGCCAGGCTTGAGTGCGAGCCCTTCCGCGTCAGGAGCTAGGTTCATCATCCCCATCGCGATGGTGACCTCGGGGCTCAACCGGAGGCGAAGGTGGTTCTCGACCAACTGGCTGTCGGGAATCAGTGTCGGTGGCTTGTGAAACTTCGCGACGATCTCGGTGCAAGTCGTGGGTAAGCACTTGCCGGCGCGAATGTAGAATGGCACGCCTTTCCACCGCCAGGAGTTGATTTCCAGTTTCACTACGGCGAAGGTCTCGGTCTGCGAGTTCTTTGCAACGCCGCTTTCATCGCGGTAGCCGCGGA
>DATFQQ010000390.1:0-2137 GCA_035264195.1 Candidatus Sulfotelmatobacter sp.
AAACCGTCGTTTGGCCGTGTTGCGTATTATCCCGCTCGGCCGGTTCCATTGGTGCACGCGGGACCGATGGCGCGTACGGTACCAGACGCGGCGCTCATGCTCAAGGTCGTTGCTGGGCCGGACGAGCGTGACCTTTATTCGCTTCCGGCGGATGCGACAGATTACCTCACCGCCTGCGAGGGCGGCATCCGAGGTCTTCGCGTGGCCTGGAGCCCGGCGCTTGGTTATGCGAAAGTGGACCCCCAGGTCGCTACCCTCACCGAAGCCGCGGCCAAGAATTTCGAGAGCAGCCTAGGCTGCAAGCTCGACGTTGCCGACCCTGGTTTTGAAAGTCCCTGGGAATCGCTCTCTGTACTCATGGTAATGAGCATTGCTTTGCCGCTCCGCGGGTTCCTGCCCGAATGGGAGACCCGCATGGACCCTGCCCTCGTCAAACAAATTAGAAACGTCGAGCGGCTTGGTCCGACGGATTTCGGGGAAGCACTCGCCAAGCGTTTCGTCCTTTGGGACACGACACGAAAGTTCTTCGAGCGATTCGACCTCTTGCTGACCCCGACCGTACCCATTCCCGCCTTCGAGGCCGGGCAGCTTGCGCCAGACGGGATGACTGCTGCCCCAGGATCGTTGATACCGTTCGCCGATTACTCACCTTTTACATATCCGTGGAATCTCACAGGGCAGCCCACTGCTTCGGTTCCATGCGGGTTTACGCGCGAGGGGCTACCTGTGGGTCTTCAGATCGTGGGCCGACGCTTCGCCGATGCGACCGTGCTAAGAGCAGCGGCGGCTTTTGAAGAAGTTCGGCCGTGGAGTGATAGACGACCGGCGCTGTGAGGAGGTTGATGAATCTCATGATAGTTGACCACAAGACGAGACAGCTGCTTGTGATTTCACAATCCCGAGCGAAGCTCATCCTGTCTGGAGTGATCGTTGGGATGCTCTCAGTTCTCTCCGCCGCCGCTCAGATTCACACCACACCCAGCCTGAAGGAAAGGCTGGCGCGCTTCATCACAACCGCTCCAGAAGTCGTGCAATTTGCGAAGGACGGAAAATTTGAGAAGGCCTGGATCATCAGAAGGTCTGGCCCACGGCCTTCAGATGAAGATTGCAGGAAGTATATCCAGAAGGAAAACTTCCAGGTCTTGATCCTTGAGTACGTTTGGAATTTTGGTGAGGACGATAAACGATTCGTGCTGACTCTGTTACAGGATGAACATGTCAAGATGCAAGATCCTGAGGAGTTTTTGAAAACCTCGCTCGATCTCTTCTATAAGAACCTCGATTTCGTGCCTTTGATCAATGCGCTGGATGCCGAGGTGATCGGTAAAGAGTACCTATTTCAGCAGCCAATAGACACCGTTTTTATTGGGATTTTCAATTATTGGTTCTCCGCGGGGCCAATAGACTTGTGGAAAGCGGGAGAGAGCTACAACGAAGAGGGGATTCGCGGAAAGATTACGGCTCGGCCGGAAATACAAAAGACTCGCCTCAATTTTCAAGCCTTATATTTCAAGTTCAATGCAGATAGAAAGTATGATGGTCCATCCTATGGTCTCAAGACGCCGTGCTGCAAGAAAGATGGCGATTTCTGGATCGTGGATTTCCCCACGATTTTTCGTTGGATGAGATTCATGTTTTCCGGGCCGCAAGGCACGACAGCGGCTTTAACTCCAAGGTGACCCATGGCAACTGCAACTGCGCCCGTGGTGACTCCACGTTCGCAAGTGAAGCTGGTGTTATTTGTGCTTTTCTTCGCCATGACTGCGATCGCGGTCTATGACAAAGACGCGCGTGTCTTTGATCCGACATCGCCGATTGCCCGGCACTTCGGACCTGTCAAATGGTATGTCATTGTGCACGGCTTTTTCGCAGCCATCGCGATGGCGGTCGCGGCATTTCAATTTTCGAATCGCCTGCGGGCGCGGTATCTGCGAATTCATCGCGTACTCGGCTACACATATGTAACGAGTGTTCTCGTTGCCTGTCCACTTGCAGCCCTCATCTCGTCAAAGCTGGCGCTTTCGACCTCCCAGTTCGTTGCGAACTGTATGAACTCATTCGGTTGGTTTGTAACGACGTTGATTGCGCTCTACTGCATTCGCACCGGCAACATCGTCCAGCACCGGCGATGGATGAT
>DATFQQ010000391.1:0-4856 GCA_035264195.1 Candidatus Sulfotelmatobacter sp.
AATATGCACCTCTGAAGGACGAGTCCGGCACGGTTATGCGCTGGTACGTTACGGCAACCGACATCGATGACCGCAAGCGGATTGAAGAAAGACTTCAGAACGAGAACCTGGTATTGCGAGAGGAAATCGATCGCTCTTCAATGTTCGAGGAAATTGTCGGTTCTTCGAAACCCATGAGCCATGTGCTTAAAAAGGTGGAGAAGGTTGCACCTTCTGACTCGACGGTTCTCATTCTGGGCGAAACTGGAACCGGAAAAGAACTGATAGCCCGGGCGTTGCATCGGAGATCGAAACGCGCAAGCAGAGCCTTTGTAAAGGTAAATTGTGCTGCGATTCCGCAGTCGCTTATTGCTTCCGAGCTTTTCGGGCACGAAAAGGGAGCCTTCACCGGCGCGCTGCAACGGCGACTAGGGAGGTTTGAAGCCGCAAATGGCGGTACGCTGTTTTTGGATGAAATCGGCGAACTCCCGATGGAGACTCAGATCGCGCTCCTAAGGGTGTTGCAGGAGAGGGAGTTTGAGCGGGTGGGCAGTAATCATCCAATCTCGGTCGATGTCCGGGTGATTGCAGCCACCAATCGCGATCTGTCCGCTGCCGTGGCTGCCGGAACTTTCCGCCAGGATCTCTTCTACAGGTTGGACGTCTTTCCCATTTCCGTTCCTCCTCTACGCGAACGTGCGGAAGATATCCCACTGCTCGTCGAGTATTTCGTTGGACGCTTTGCCAAAGACGCCGGCAAGAACATCCGCCATATCGGCAAACAAACGCTGGAGCAGTTACAAAGCTGCCGCTGGCCGGGAAACATCCGCGAACTGCAGAATGTCGTCGAACGTGCGGTGATCCTGTGTGAAACCGATACTTTCGTCGTCGATGAGAGTTGGCTCGGAAGTGAATCGGAAGAGTCACCCCAGCGCGAAGGCCTTTCGGCGCTGGAGGAACGTGAAGTGGAAATGATTGAAGCTGTTCTCGCCGAAACCCATGGGCGGATCTCGGGACCTTCCGGTGCGGCCGCGAAACTCGGAATACCGCGTCAGACGCTGGAATCGAAGATCCGGCGTCTGGGCATCGACAAGTACGGTCAGAAGCGAGCTTAAATAACGTCCGCGTATCACTGACGTGATCTAGAGACAACGACGAATCTGTTGGACAACCTGTTCACCGAAAAAATAATTGCGACGCAATGAGTGCACCAACTGAATGCATGCTTACCCAACTCACAAAGCCTTGCGGAGGTCTTCTAGTGGGACGGCGTCTTCGAAGAATTGACCTGGTCAATCTCGATATCATCCTCGCAAGTACAAAGTTGAAGTTAGCACTGATCTTGATTTGCTGCCTCGGACTTCTTGATTGCCACTCGCAGAAATCAGACGCCAACCCGACGATTGAGTTCACGAAGATTCCCCCAGCAGCCCAGGGAGGAAGAGAGAAAGTTGACAGCATAGCGGGGCGGGTCAAGGGATACCGACCTGGACAGCAAATTGTTATTTATGCCCACAGTGGCCCTTGGTGGGTACAACCATGGCCGGACCAGGCCCTCATTCCCATTCAAGCCGACTCAACCTGGAACACCTCAACCCACCTCGGATTTGACTATGCCGCCCTATTAGTGGAACCGGGGTACCGGCCGTCACCGACCCTCGATGTGGCCCCGACTCAAGGTGGTTCCGTCGTATCGCTAACGATTGTTACGGGCACTGGAATCCCGCAACTGGCCCACACGAAGCCCCTGCAATTTAGCGGTTACCAGTGGCAGGTTCGCACGATCGCGAGCGATTGGGGAGGACTCAATAATTTGTACGATGGTGCCAATGCCTGGACCGATGCGAGCGGCGCATTGCATCTCCGCATAAAGAAAAAAGAAGGGCGGTGGTCGTGCGCGGACCTGGCGCTTACACAGAGTCTTGGGTACGGAACCTACAGCCTGGTGGTACGCGACACGAGTCACTTGGAGCCCGCTGCGGTTCTAAGTATGAGTACTTTTGACGAGGGGGGAGGAGACCAACACTACCGCGAAATGGACCTTGAGATGGGCCGATTAGGCGATGCTTCCAGTAAGAACAACGCGCAGTATGCTCTTCAACCCTTCTACGTTCCTGGCAATGTCGCTCCGTTCAGGGTTCCTTCTGGTACGCTAACTCACTCGATGAATTGGGAATCGGGACGTGTCAGCTTCAAAACCGTGCGGGGATCTTCGATGGATGCTGGAGCAGTTATTTCTGAGCACGTCTTTACTTCGGGAGTACCTTCAAGAGGCAAGGAGGTGGTCGTGCTGTTGCTCTACGTTGTCGCCAGCGACAAGAGTCCTTTGCAAAAAGAGCAAGAAGTTGTTATCGAGAAATTTGAATACCTTCCCTGATACGGATCGAAAACGGCATCGGCTCCTGAAGAGCATGATGGCTGTAGCTGCCGTAGTGTGCCTAGTTTATCCGGCCTACCCTGTCGACCCGAACCGAATGCTCTCTCAGTACATCCGCGACCACTGGGAAGTCGAAAAGGGATTTACCGCCGGATCGGTAGCCTCCTTCGCTCAAACGCCGGACGGTTATCTGTGGATCGGCACCGAGAAAGGGCTGATTCGCTTCGACGGGCTGACGTTTCGTTTTTTCCAACAGGCTAATCCTGCAACTTTTTCGATCGGTGCTGTCCAGGCGCTTATGACAGACACTGAAGGCAATTTGTGGATCCTCTTACAAAACACAAGGATTTTGCGGTACCACGATGGAACACTTGAACTTGGCCGCGAGGAAGCCGAGTCCGGGATCACCTCCCTGGGCAGGCGAGGAGACGGCACAGCTCTCTTCTCATCGGTTACCCTGGGCGCTCTCACAAACCGTGGCGGAAAATTTGAAATTCTCACTTCTCCGGTCGACCGAGCACCCGCTGAAGGCACAGCGACGACGGAAGCCGATAACCGCAACACGCGTTTCAGTTGGGCCACGCAACTCGTAGCTCACCGCTTTGCCGCCCCCAACTCTGTGATCACCTCGATAGCTGAAACCCCGGATGGCAAGGTGTGGCTTGGCACGCAGGACAGAGGTCTCTTCTATATGAGCGGAGGAAGAGTTTCTGCCGTGACGAAGGGACAGTTCAATTACAGGACCAACTGCTTACTCGCCTTGGAAAACCGGGAGCTGTGGGTCGGAACGGATACAGGCATTCTGCGGTGGAACGGTGCAGAGGTCACCTCGGCAGGAATTCCCCCCCGTCTCCGCAATGTTCAAATTCTGTCCATGATCCGCGACCATGATGGAAACCTCTGGGTGGGTACGGCCAAGGGTTTAATCCGCATGAATAGTGATGGAGTCTCGGTTGATCGGGGATTCGGGGCGGTGACCGCGCTTTTCGAAGATAGAGAAGGAAGCATATGGATTGGCACTACGCGAGTGCTAGGACGCTTGCGCAACAGTGCTTTTGTCACCTACGCGGCCGCCGGCCTGAAGTCGCAACGCACTGGAGCACTGTATGTAGACCCGGAGGGCAAAACGTGGTTCGCGCCAAGTGAGGGAGGTTTGCGCTGGCTAAAGGGAGGAAAGAGCGAAGACGTAGCGGCGGCGGGACTCGCCCAAGATATCGTCTATTCGATCAGCAGTAGCGGGAAGAATGAACTGTGGGTGGGTCGTCAGCGCGGCGGCTTAACGCATCTGAGCGACATCAATGGCTCGATTATCGCGAGAACCTACACTCAATCAGATGGGCTTCCACAGAATAGTGTGTATGCTGTACATCAGAATCGCGATGGCTCGGTCTGGTCCGCGACGCTGAGTAGCGGAGTAAGCGAATACAACGGCCACCACTTCACAACGTACACGACAGCGAATGGACTTGCATCCAACAGGGTAAGTTCCATAGCCGAGGGTACCGACGGAACGATGTGGTTTGGAACTACGAACGGTCTCAGTGAGCTAAGAAAAAACAGTTGGCGAACCTATTCGGTTCAGGATGGCTTGTCCTCTCTGAACGTAAACTGCCTCCTCCCCGATTCGAAAGGCATATTGTGGATCGGCACTGCCGACGGTCTGGCCTTTCTGAGTGCGGATCAGATTCACGTACCGATGAAGGTCCCCGACTCGCTGCACGAAGCGATATTCGGGATGGCGGAAGACGAAAACGGACAACTGTGGGTTGCCACTGCAAATCACATACTTCAAGTGACCCGCAGTAGCTTGCTCCAAGGCAACACCGACGCGGATGTTCGGGAGTATGGACTGGCTGACGGCTTGTCAGGTACGGAAGGCGTACAGCGTTACCGGTCGGTTGTGGCGGATTCGCGCGGACATGTTTGGTTTTCAACCAACGGCGGTCTTTCGTCGGTGGATCCGTCGCGGGCTGCGGCTACTTCTGCTCCGGTTCTGGTACACATCGAGGGCGTTGCAGGAGACGGCACTGCCTTCGACCTGCGAGATCCCATTCACTTTCCACCTAGCACGCGGAGAATGACCTTCCGCTACGTGGGGTTGAGTCTCTGCAATTCTGAGAGCGTTCGTTATCGTTACCGTTTGGACAGCGTTGACCATGGGTGGAGTGAAGCGGGTACGAACCGGGAAGCCACGTACAACAATCTTGGCGCTGGCACATACCGATTCCGCGTAATCGCCAGCAACAGCTATGGCATATGGAACCATACAGATGCATCACTTGATTTCTCCGTTCTTCCGGAGTTTTATCAGACGAATTGGTTCCGCATGTTATGTGCAGCTGCATTCTTTGCATTGCTGTGGGGTATCCATCAACTGCGAGTTCAGCAGTTGCAGCGGCAGTTCAATGTCGCTTTAGACGCGCGCGTGAACGAACGCATGCGCATAGCCCGAGAATTGCACGATACATTGCTCCAGACCTTGCACGGTCTCATGTTTCGC
>DATFQQ010000392.1:0-44575 GCA_035264195.1 Candidatus Sulfotelmatobacter sp.
TCGTGGTGCATAGCTTGTTGTTCATCTTGATCGCGTGGCTTCTCTTTCGACCAGAAGCCGCGCGATATTTTCGCGGTCCGCAGGAGTTGCGATGAATGAGCAGAATTGAAGTGGTCGTTCATTTGATCCACGCGTGCGATATCCCTATGGGGGCATACCGGGCGGAGTAGAGGTCCGTGGCTATTCGAGCGAGAAGGCTCGAGATGCGCTACTTTGTCTAATCAGCGAACAATATTTCGACGTGCTGAATGTTCCCTTGTTGGAGGGTAGGCCTCTCTCCGTGCAAGAAGTTCTCGAGGCAAGGAAAGTAGCGATCATCAATCGAACTTTCGCTCATCAATATTTCGGGGCTACCAATCCGTTGGGCAAGATGGTGAAATTTAGATTCCTCGAAAAAGTACCTGAGAAAGTCGATGCCTGGTTTGAGATCGTCGGAGTGGTGGCGGACCAGAAAAACCAAGGTCTGCAGGAGTCGACCCATCCCGCAGCCTACATTCCGTTCACCATAACCGGATTTGGTAACCGCGGAGTTTTACTACGAACAGCCGGAGATCCCCATGCTCTTTCGTTTTCGAGTATTCAGGCGAAACTGCGAGCCATAGATAGCAGCCTTGTCACCGAATCGTACGGCACGGTGGCTGAGTTCATATCGACCACTTCGTTGGCCCAGCCACGCTTCTTGCTGACGTTGCTCATTGTCTTTTCGACTGTTGGTCTCACGCTCGTGAGTATCGGCGTGTATAGCGTCATCTCCTACACTGTCGAGAGACAAACGCAAGAAATCGGACTTCGCCTCGCGCTCGGGGCGCAACGTCAAAGAATCCTGCGACGAGTAATCGTAGAGGCATTGGCGCTTGCTGGGGTGGGCGTGGTGGTTGGCACAACTGGAGGCTTGGCGGTCAGCCGCACAATGTCGAGCGTGTTGTACGGGGTCCGATCAAATGATCCAGTTACGTTTGCTTCGGTTCCTGCGCTTGTCGCCATTTTGGCCTTTTTGGCTAGCTACATTCCGGCCCGCCGGGCGGCCAACGTCGATCCCATGGTGGCGTTGCGGTACGAGTAAAGATGTGGGCTTGTCCGCTGCAAAGTGTAACCAACCCCGCGTCTCTACTGTCCGGTAACCAGGAAAATTGGAGTCTGCGGAGGCACCTGAGGCACCGCTACACCCGAATCGCCGGTGGATCCGACATTTCCCGCGGGTGAGTTTAGAACGCACTCGAACTGTTTGTTGGATAGCCCGGTTGCGATCACCGTCAAGGTCTGTCCATTCAGCGGAGATCCCGCCCCGCTCGACAATCCTGAAATCGCCACTCTGGTTCCGGGAGTAAAGGTGTTTACGCCTTGGAACGTGACGACATTCGAAGTGATGGCGAGCGAGGTGATCTGCGCAACCTGCAGACCTATGGCTGCGCCGGAGTCCGTGGTAGATGCAACGTCCGGGTGAGTAAAGTTAGCGGAGAATTGCGTGGGTGAAAGTCCCGCCTGCAATACCGTCAACGCTTGACCATTGAGATAGGTCCCGGTGCCCAGTCCTGAAATCTGAACCTGCTGGCCCGGAATGAAGTTATTCGAAGCCTGAAATGTCACGACGTTTGAGGTGATCGAAAACGAGGTAATCGGTGCAGAGAAACTGCAGTTAGCGCCGGAACACGCTCCAAAGGGCGTGGCGATGTTGTTGACGAGCGTGTCAGGAGTATTCGTTCCCTGATTGATCGTGTTTGTCGTCGTTGCCACGACGGCGATTGCGCCCGCATCACACATGCTCACGTAGACATGGCTGCTATCGGACGAAGAAGTCGTGAACATACGGAAGCGCGTAGTGCCGGGCGTATATATGGGCGCAGGAGCGCATGAAGAGATGGGTGGCACCGCATATTGCGTGGCTGAGAACGGTGGCGCAGCCAGCAGTGAAAGCGACGGCGATCCCTTTAACAACGTGGAGGTCGCATTCTTCACGGTCATGCTGGGTGCGTCGAATACGGTCAACATGGGCACGATGCAGGCGGTCGCTCCCACGTTCGGATCCGAACATGAGGACTCCGACCGGTAGCTGGCAACATAGAATCGTGAACCGTTCGGCAGAGCCGTCACGGAAACAGGAGAACATCCACCGGGACAAGCCGGACTTGTTCCGCCACCCATCGAGATCGTGGCCAACAATCTCGGAGTATCGTTTGGATTACCGCTCAGATCCACGCCACCTGTCGCGGAGTAGACGAAAACATTCCCCGTAGTTGGGTTGGTAACGTAGAGACGGTTCAGATTCGAGTCGTACAACAAGAAGTTCGCGCCTGCGCCGACTGAGAGATTGGTCTGACTTTGAAGCACTGTGTTCGTTGCGACATCGATCGGAACGAGCAGCCCATCTCCCTGCGTCAGTACATAGACCCGCTGATTATCGAGTCGCGCTACAACCCATGTCGGATTGACGCCTACGGTGATGCTGGCCAGTTGGGACAGGTCGGTTGGCGAGAGGTTCACAACCGTGCTTGGAGTCGTACCGTCGCCCTGGTTTACGACGTAGAGGTTTTGAGCGTTGGGCGTCTCCGCCATCGCAACAGGGTGGGTTCCCCCGGGATTCAGATATGCAATGTTTCGGACCGTGCCGGCGATTGGATCCAGCAGCGCGACGGAGTCAGTGCTGGCAAATGAGCAAGTGGCTCCACCTTCGACTCCGTAGTTCGCCACATAAACCGCGGTGTTCTGGGCGGTGGTGACGAAGTCGGGCAGGTAGGAGCAGAACGTTGGAATCGGTACGGTTGCGGTTCCACCCGTTGTTTCCAATAAGCCCTGGATCGGGTTCGTGTACTGAATTGTGTTCCCGCTTACCGAAGTGATGACGAAGTTTCCGTTGTACGCACCGATGTTCACGCCGGAAATTACGATCTGGCCCCCTTTGGCTGCCAAGCCGATCGCTTGGCTGAGGGTCACCGTCACTGTGTTGCTATTGATGGCTTCTCTGATGTCAGTGATCGCGGAGGACTGATTCGGCCCGACGTTCGGCAACGAGAAAACCGTCAAGAGGCCGATGCCCGTGGCTACAGTGGCCTGTGCTGCCGGCGAGAACGAGGTAATGGTATCGGGATTTCCGGGGATTACGCTGCCGGCACTCGCCACGAAAACGCGAAGATTATCGGGCAAGGCGGCTGCATGGGTAGGATTGATTCCCATGTTGGCCACACCGATATTGGTGTCGCCGGAAACGTCGATTTGCAGAGCGCTGCCCGGGTTCGAAGAGACATTGGAGCTAATCCCGAACACCGCATGGAAGTTTTGCGGATTGGGCGGGTTCGTGGCAATCGGAATGACGACCGGGCGGTAGACCTGACCGCAAGAAATCGTGATCAAAGTTGCCAAAGCTGTGGCAGCCAGCCGGACCACACGTCGAAAACTCATCGGCATCCCGAAAGAGACTCCCAGTTCAAATGACAGAATTGATCATTGTAGCGGTTGCACGGCGTATGCGCTAGGGAACGGCATGGGGGTAGTGGCTCAATTTGAATTCTTGTGTACTGCAGCGTCATCCCGAGAGCCCGCGCTTTTACCAGCGGGCCGAGGGATCTCCCTGGAGATGCAGCTGACTAGCGGGAGATCCCTCGCTACGCCTGAAGAACGGCTTCGCTCGGGATGACGCCTTGTGGAGTTATTCGAATTCAAATTGAGCCACTACCGCATGGGGCCTTCGGCGCGAGCTTCTGGCCTCTAGCGAAAGATGCTTGTTGTTTGGTTGTGGGATGCCTCGGCGACTTGCGCTCTTAGCCTCGCTTGCGGCGGGATTTTGGTGTTGGTTCTTCGGTCGGCTCCTCCGAGATTGCCGTGGCTGCAGGCTTCTTTTTGCCTTCCATCTGAGCCAGGCTCTGCTTCAGGGCGGCCATGAGATCCACCACCGGGGCCAGTTTCTTGGGCCTCTCGACTTCGGCAACCTCTCCGCCCTCGAGTTTGGTCTCAATCAGCTTCTTCAAGTTTTCCTGGAACGAATCCTTGTACTTCTCGGGATCCCATTCATCGGCCAGCGCCTCGATCAATTGATGTGCAACTTTCACTTCCGCGTCCTTCAGTTCAACATCAGGGGCACCGAAACCCTCGACCTTTTTGACTTCCTCGGCGTAGTACATGGTGTGCAGCATCATGCCGCCTTCGTGTGGTCGGAGGAACACCGTGTACTCGCGGTTATGCATGGTGATTTTGGCGATGGCGACGTATTCGCTTTCTTCGAGCGCCTTGGTTAACAGCGCATAGGGGCGGCGTCCGGCTTCCTCCGGCATCATGTAATAGGACGATTCGAAATACACCGGGTCGACTTCGTCGGACTTCACGAATTCAAGAATTTCCATTGTCTTCGCGGTCTGCGGCTCGATCTTCTTGATCTCGTCGGGCTCGATAATGATGTACTCGTCTTTACGGAATTCGTATCCCTTCACGATGTCGGAGCGATCGACGACCTGGCCGTCTGCCTGACACACGTATTGCTGTTTCAGCCGCGATTTGTCCGTCCGATGGAGCATGTTGAAAGAGATGCCGCTGCTGCGGGCACCGGAAAAGAGACGAACCGGCATGGAGATGAGTCCGAAGGTTAAGTGACCAGACCAGATTGATGCCATCGCGATCCTCGCAGACGTTCCCGAAGCGCAGCCCCACAATTTGGCTCGGGAGAATGGCTAAATACAACGGCGTTCAGAGTTTAGCTCAGAACGAGATTAGATGCAGTAAACCATGAGCACGGGGAATCGAAATTCGAAGCTGCACCAAATGTGGTGCACTCCTGAGGCATACAATCTGTTGTGTTAACCGTTATGCTTCCCGCGACCAAACCAGATTTGTAAATTTCTGCTGTGAAAAGTCCCTTCCCTGAAACCGGAACGGGACTCAGATCATCTTGTATCGCAACTCACAGGAGAAAACATGAACGATCTTCGTTTTCCAATTGGCAAGTTCCAATTCGAGGGTGTCCCAAACGCGGCGCAGAAGCAAGTCATGCTCGGGGAAATCGCACAAACTGCAGCGAACTTGAGAGCGTCCGTGAAGGGACTCTCCGACGCGCAACTGGATACCGAGTATCGTCCCGGCGGATGGACAGTGCGGCAACTCGTGCATCATGTGCCTGACAGCCATCTGAATGCCTATGTGCGTTTCAAGCTGGCGCTTACCGAAGACGATCCCACGATTAAGACGTATGCGGAAGCTCGTTGGGCTGAACTCCCGGATTCGAAGGCAACACCAATCGAAGTCTCGCTCACGCTGCTGGATTCCCTCCACGATCGCTGGTTGCGCCTCCTGAAGTCACTCACTGAGGAAGACTGGAAGCGGACCTTCCGGCATCCTGACCTTGGACCGATGACATTGGAGAAAACTCTGGCGCTTTACGCATGGCATGGAAAACACCATGTCGCGCACGTCACCGAACTTCGAAAACGAATGTCGTGGTAGGTCTCCGATCCGAACGAAACTCATCTCAGATAAATGGCAGAAAGCTGTAATCTTCACTTGGCGATCTCTGCGGCCTTTCTCGGCGAACTTCGCGGTAAAGAAAAGACTTTACCGCTGAGAACGCAGAGAAAAATCCGCAGAGTTCGCCGAGAACTTATTCAAAACATCTCCGTATTGCTGTTCAGAAAAGGAAGAGATCATGATTGCGAGAGTGTGGCACGGATCAACCAAGCCGGAACACGCCGATGCATACGAAGCTATGTTGAAACCGGAACTCCTTCCGGGCATCAGCAAGGCAAAGGGATATCGCGGTAGCTATCTATTGCGGCAAAATGCCGACGCGGAGGTAGAGTTCATCACCATTCTTTTGTGGGATTCGATTGATGACATTCGGGCCGTCGCAGGAGAAGATTACGAAAAGTCGATCATCCCGGAAGAACGGCGAAAATATCTTTCCCATCACGACCCGAAGGCGAGCCATTACGAGATTGTTGCAACGCACGGATTATCCGGAAGGTAGTCGCGTTGGCATTACTGTGATTCGAATCACAAAGCTCGCGATTCACAACGTCACCGCAGATTTGATTTTCAAGAAACTTTGGTGACCTTTCTCACGCGTGAGGCTCGTCTAACATCACCTCATGCTGAAGTTGTTAGATCGGTCAAATTGTTTTTTTATTCTCGTCTTCTTCTTGCTAGCGTTTAACAGCTTGAATGGGCTCGCGCAAACCTCGGCCCAACAACCGCAGAACAATTCAGGAACGTCTCTCGCCGACGTGGTGCGCGGTTCCAAAGCGCAAAAGAATGCGCACGCCAAGAGAGTGCTCACCGATGAGGATATGGAGGCCAGCGCAGGACCGCTTCCACGGTTGAGGATGGACGGTGCCGAGAATGCGGACGAGGTGGTCGCCGCGATCAGCATCTACAAGGCAAAACACACTCCGGAAGAGACCGAGAAAGCGGTTCGCATCTGGTACGAGCGCTACGACGAAATGCTGGCTGCAGCCATCCAGGAGAATCTCGACCTTAAAACTCTGCGCGACGAGAACCTGAACAATGGGTTTGAACTGTGCCAGCAGAGCCAGGATTTCGAGCACTGCCAGAATCGGCGCATGGCCGAAGCCAGAGGAGCGCGGCACGACCAGGCCGAGATGGCGCAGAATTCAAACCTGATGGTTCGGATCCAGCATTCTTTTTCGAAGGTGAGAAACGGTTTGCAGCAGAGCAACCTTCATTACGACTGGTTCAAAATCCGAACCACCAACAACATCGACCAGTTCTAGAGTGGTTCAGAAAAATAGCATGCCCCTCTTCTGCGCTACCCAGCACCGTGTCATACACCATTCCGCGTTGTGATCCTGAGCGGAGTGGGTGCTTCGCGGTAAGCGAAGCACCCACGGAGTCGAAGGACCCCGTACCCGCATGTAGTGAGATGAACCTTGCAAGGCATTTTCACGATATTGCATCTGCTCGTGATAGAACTCCCGAAGATGCCGGTGCTAAGGTCGGGAAACACGGATCCTTCGACTGTGGTTGATCTTTGCGCTTGAGGCGCAAAGACCAATCCTCGCGCAGGATGACAACGCCGTGGATTACATCAAAAAGTCAAAATGGTCTAAGTGATCCCCAGTTTCCAGAGGAGATAGCTCGTACTTTCTCGCAGTACCGCTGTCATCCTCTGGTAAGCACTGCGCGGCTTTGAATCTGGCCTGGGAGCGACATAAACTCGAACATTCTCGTGTTCGAGCAGCTTGCGAATGCGAAAAACGTGGTAGGCATCGCTGACGGCAACGCAACTACGGAGTCCATTGGCGTGCATGATCACTGCGACTCTAACGGCCGATTGTGATGTGTCACTGCCTTGCGTCTCGGCGATGATGCTGCGCTCCGGAACTCCATGGCGCATCAGATAGTCTTTGCCGACGCCTCCCTCGCTGAAAACTGGATCGGAAGCTGCACCGCCGGTGGTGATTACTACAGGAGCTACTCCGCGATGGAAGAGATCCAGGGCGTGATCGAGACGAGCTTTTAAGACCGGAGAAGGGCGGCCGGAGTATTCAGCGGCGCCAAAAACAACAATGGCATCTGCCCGCGGAACTTCCTGGAGTGATGCGGCCTGGACAATCCTCGAGGCGGTGCTGACAAAGAACGAGACCAGGACGACTGCCAGGAGAATCAACAGAAGAAGCCACCATCGCACGGGGCCAGACCGTTTGGCGGGTTCGACCGTCATCCTTTAAGACTCATCCTCTAAGAGTCATCCTCGAGCTTTTTATCCTTGCGCGAAAAATTTCGAAATCTCGTCGGAAGCAATCGCTCCTTCGCGAATGACTTTCCACCGCGCAGACTCATCGCTCAGGTCGACAATCGTAGACGCGATATCGCGGGGCGAAGTGCCTCCATCGACAATGATGTTGATGCGTCCCTGGAGCTGGTCCCGAACCTGTTCGGCACTGGTGCACTCCGAAGCACCACTGAGATTGGCGGAAGTCGCTGTGATCGGAATTGCCGCTGCGGTCACGACCGCGAGTGGGATTTTCGCATTTGGCACGCGCAAGGCAACGTTGCCCGTATTGGCGGTCACTTTCAAAGGCAGGCGCGAACCGGCTTTTACGATGATCGTCAGAGGTCCAGGCCAGAATTTTCGCGCCAGCACATAAAACTCTTCTGGTAGCGGCTTGGCGAGTTCTTCTGCCTGATCAGTACTCTCGATAAGCAACGACAAAGGTTTGTGCCGGGAGCGCGTCTTGATGTCGTAGACCCGATCGACGGCGCGCAAATTGAACGGATCGGCAGCCAGTCCATAGAACGTATCGGTAGGCATGCCCAGCACTTCGCCGGAACGGATTTGGTCGGCAGCGTATTTTACGAGCGACGTTTCAGGGGTGTCAGAATTGATTTTTACAATCTCGGCGCGCACGGCGCTCCCTTCTCTCTTGCAACGGACTGACGATTGACGGTGGAACTTATCATAATACGGCAAAAAGGCTCAAGGTGACGCGCGCGATATCATATGGCTATGCACGCTGAGTGACTACACTTAAACCATGGCTCGAACTTCCGACAATGCGCCAACCGCGTCAGAACGTCTGCGAAGGATCGAAGGACGCCACAACTCGCTCGTGAAAGAAGTCAGGCACACGTTTGCGAAGGCGGAACTCACCGAGAGCGGCGACTGCGCCATTGAAGGATTGCGGATTGTCGAAGAGGCCATTCGGAGCGGCTTGCGATTCAGGACTGTCCTCTTCAAGCAGTCGGCGCAGAATTTGGCCGAGCGCTTGCTGCCGCAGATCGCTTCCCATGTCGAAACACTTCTGCTACCCGACAAAATCTTCGATAGCACCGTGCCTAGCGAGACTCCGCAGGGTGTGGCGGCATTGGTTCGCCTGCGAGAATCGAAGCTCGACGACCTTGTGGAACGGCTTCATGTCGGGCCGATCATGATCGTCGCAGGGTTGCAGGATCCGGGTAATCTCGGAACTTTGCTGCGCTCGGCCGAAGCGTTCGGCAGTGGTGGGGTTGTGCTCGGGGAAGGCACTGTCAGTCCGTTTAACTCGAAGGTGATTCGAGCGTCAGCAGGATCGATTTTTCGGTTGCCATTTGTTCTCGCCAAGGCTGCCGGCGGCAACGAAGATGTTTTGGGTAAGCTGCGCAACCAAAGTGTACGACTCGTCGCAACCTCGTCGCATAAAGGGACAGCCATTCATGAAGCACGACTCACCGGGCCTTTGGCAATGTTCATTGGAAACGAGGGCGCGGGCCTTCCGCGGAATCTGATGGCGCAGGTCGACGAACTGGTCGCCATTCCACACTCCGCGCAGGTCGAGTCTCTCAACGCTGGCGTGGCTGCGAGCATCCTGCTCTACGAAGCGGCACGGCAAAGGCAACTTGCATAACGGCTTACGCCGCCCACCACTTTCCGATCCGAACGAGTTCCTGAAGTAACCCAACGTGAAAAATCCTGCAACTTCTCCCTCCCACGGCATTCTCTTTTTGACTGGCCAATAGCGGCCGAACATCCCTAGCGTCTTTAGGAGCATCCCCAGAATTGTTAGAGTGAGGGTTGAACTATGAAGAAATCGATTTCAACAGTAGTTTCGAAACCTATGCAGGTTCGTTCGAGCCTGTGCGCGCTTTTGTTCGTAGTCTCCTCAATTCTGTCTGGAACCGTCGCCTACGCTCAAGAAAAGAGCGCGGAGTCCTCGCACGTGCCGGGCTGGGTTGTCATCCCGGTGGAGGAGTACCGCGTGCTGCGAGCAAAGGCTTATCCCGTCGAACGCGATCCTGAGCCTCCGCCGCTCGATGCGACGCTCACGCGCGTCGACTATGACCTGCATGTACTGGGCGACCTGGCGACGGGGCGTGCGAATCTCACTGTCGACGTCCTGAAAGATGGATGGGTTCGCGTTCCCGTGCCAACTGGACTCCTGGTGCGAGAGGCCCGGCTCGACGGCAAACTTGTTTCGCTGGTGCCAGGAACCGCTGGAAAGAGCGCCACTCACCTTTGCGCATTGCTCTCTCATGCGGGCCGGTCCGTGTTGGCTCTTGACATCGATGTTCCAGTCGGAGCCAACACCGGCGATGAAAGCATTACCCTTCCTTCGACGGAATCGGGTGTAACGCGCGCCTCAGTCCAGTTGGCACGCCAAGGAATCGATCTGCGAGTCGCCGGGGGAATTCTCTCCGACAAGTCGGAGTCCCCGAAAGAAACGAAATGGCTCGCCTATGGCCGCGGCAATGAAGCATTGACCCTCACGTGGCGGAAGAAGACGGAAGACCATCACGTGGAGTTGCCATTACGCCTGCGCGGATCGCTCACACAACTGACGAGTCTGGCGGAAGACTCGGCTGCGGTATATGCCGAAGCGAATCTCGAGGTCGTGCAGGGCGCAGCTCATGAAGTTCGCATTCAGATTCCTGACAAAGTGACGATCAACCAGGTTTCCGGCGCGATGGTCGCGGACTGGGAGATGAAGAACGGCGAATTAGCCGTGACTTTTCTGGAGCCGATCGAGCATAACGCGCGGTTCGTCATCAACGGCGAGGCCCGATTGCCGCGGGATGGAATTGTCGACATTCCGTTGCTGCGGCTTCTGAACACCGAGCGAGACACCGGCGGAGTCGCCGTCGAAATCCTTGGAGCCGGTGAGATCAAAGACCAGAAAACGCAAGGGTTGGAGGATGCCGACGCGACAGACCTGGGCGAGATGATCGCTGGCCGACAATCTCCGGCTATGGTCGCATTCAGGGCACGTGCTGGTTCGGCCGGAGCAACCCGTTCGCTGAGCATTAACGTTTCCCGCTACGACCAGCAAGCCGTATTGATGGCGAACGTTGAAGAAGCACGCTATCAAGTGCTGATGAGCGCCGACGGCAAGGAATTGGTTCATGCGCGCTACGCCATACGGAACAACCAACGCAACTTCGTGAAAATAACACTGCCGCAGGGCGCGACGGTGTGGAGTGCATCGCTGGGAGGGCGGGCGGTGCGTCCGGGACAATCGCCAGATGGAAGCCTGCTGTTGCCGCTCGAAAAATCGCGCGGAGGCGAAAATGCTCCGGCGTTTGTCGTCGAGATCACGTACATCACACGAGCGCCGCACTGGCAGGAAAAGGGAAAAGAGAGCGTCACGCTGCCCGCGCTGGATCTGCCAATCTCGCGCACCGGAATGCTGCTGTATTACCCGCCAACCTTTAGGGTCAGCGCGGAACCGGGAACGTTCCGAACAGAGGAATATCAGAACCCCATTTCTATCGCGCTCGCGCCTCCGCCGTCAGCAAGCCCGATGTCGCCTTCAATGATTGCCGGGATTGCCACCGGCGCAGCTACGGGCGCAGGTGTGGAAATGAATGAACCTCAAAAAGCGGAACATCAGGAATTTGACCGACTGGTGCGAAAGCAGAGCGACGACAAGGAGAAAAAAGATTCGACCCAAGCATTGCTCGATAGTTTTAGATCAAAGTCCACGGGAGGAAGAGTCACTGGCATTTTGCCGATGACTGTAGACTTCCCTGCCTTCGGTCCATCGATCTATCTGGTCTCGGAACTGACGAGCGAGAACCAGTCTCCAATTGCCGAATTCAGCTTCCAGCATGAAAAAAATGGGGGTGCGCGATGAAAAACTTATCCGTAATGACGATTGTTTGCGGTATGTGCGTGGCTTCGATCTGCTGGGCGCAAGAGAAAGCGACACTTCCTCTCCCCGATCCCGGGCAAGTGACGCTCACGCTTGACGAGTACAACAAACTCGTGGAACTCGCGTCCCGCCAACCGAAAAAAACGGATGTGGCTCCGCTTCCCTACTCCATCCAACATGCGGAACTCAAGCTGCGGGCTGAGAACAATGGCGTGATGGGATCCGTCGAACTCGACGGTGAAGTCTTTCACAAAGGTATGAGCAAGGTTCCTCTGACAACCGGAATGACCATTCTGGATGCTCACCAGGGCGGAAAAGGGCTGCCTCTGATTCAGGAAAATGGAACTCACACCGCGCTATTGGCTGGACCTGCAGAATTCTCGATCTCTCTCGACACTGGCCTACCGCTACGGATCGATGCGGGGCGCGCTTCTTTTAGCCTGCCTGCTCCTGCGGCGGGCAGTGTGCAGCTGTCGCTCGCAATTCCCGGAGATCACACCATCGCCACTATCAACCCCGGGTTGATCACTGGCCGCAAGTCAGAAAATGGGCACACTACGATCGAGGCAACGCTCGTACCGGGTCAAACCGCGAACGTGTCGTGGGCCACTCGAGAGTCCATCACTCCAACGGTGCCGCGCGAAGTCCGGTTCCTCTCCGACACAAAGACACTCGTCTCGGTAAGCGAAGCGGAAATGCGCGTGGCTGTGCTTGCCGACGTCTCTGTGGTACAGGGCGAGCCTTCGCAATTCCAGGTTGAGTTGCCCGCCGGATATGAACTCACCGGCGTAACTGGCGCAACCCTCGACTCGACAGAAACGCAGTCGGGCGTGTTGACGATGACGGTCAATGCTCCGGGTCAGCGCAACCATGAGTTCCTTATCTCGATGGAACGCTCGATTAGCGGCACAAAAGCAGACGCGCCGTTCATTACTTTCAAAGGCGCGCAGCGGGAGATGGGAGAAGTGCTGGTGGAGGGCGGGGGAACGATGGAGATCACCGCGACCGAAGGCGGCGGTCTCAAGCGGATGGATGTGAAGGAAGCGAATCCCTACTTGCGGCAACTCGCGCACTATCCGCCGCAAGCGGCGTTTCGTTATCACAGGCAACCGAATGAGACGCCAACGCTCGCTCTCGACTGGGTGCGCTTTCCAGATGGCAGCGTGCTGGCGGCCGTTGCGGAAAGCGCCGATGTCACCACCATGGTGACCTCGGAAGGCAAATCGCTGACCGAAATCAAGCTGACGCTTAAGAATCAAGCGCAGCCGTTCCTCAAAGTTGCGCTGCCCTCAGGCGCCACGATATTGTCAGCCGAAGTTGCGGGAGAGCCGGTAAAACCTGTTCAAGGCGCCGACGGAAATCGCGTTCCTCTGTTTCGGCCGGGTTTCCGCCCGACTGGTCCTTACGTCGTTTCATTTGTGTTTTTGCACTCCGGAGCGCCGTTCGCCAAAAAGGGCGGAGCCGATCTGAGTCTGCCTAGCATGGACATCCCAATCAGCCTTCTGAATTGGGAGGTCTTTCTGCCGGAGCGATACCGGGTGAAAGACTTTGGCGGAGATGTGATCGCAGCAAATCGTGTGCCCGAGCCATTTCGCGAGGATGTGGAGGTGCGCGACCGGATTCCTCAGCCGGCCGCATCCCCCAGTAATCTCCGCATGCAAGTATTGCCGGGCCAAATAGGCGGCTACGTAACAGATCCGACCGGAGCCGTTATCGCGAACGCACAAATTACGATCACGTCGTACGACGGTTCGTTCAGCCGCACCGCAATGAGCGACGCTGCCGGGCGCTGGCTGCTCGTCGGATTGCCATCCGGGAACTACAAGGCAATGGCCGAACGAACCGGATTCAAAACCGTCGTCTACAACCTCAACTACAACCCAAGTCAACCCGCGGTTTATGACTTTAGCCTTGGCGTAGGCACCACAGCGGAAACGGTCGAGGTCGTAGCTCAAGCTCCGACAGTCGATGCCACGACATCGATGAGCATGATGCCCCGTCCACAAAAACTGGCGCCCGGGGCCGTCGGCCAAAACGCGTCAGAGAACGTGATGAATCTGCAGAAGCGGGTCGCGGGAGTATTGCCGGTACCAATTGATGTGCCGCGGGCTGGCACTTCCTTCAGTTTTGTGCGTCCGCTTGTGCTCGACGAGGAGACAAAAGTGACGTTCAGCTATAAGAGTAGGTGATTTTTTCACAAAAAACTGCACTTGCGAGTTAACATCCCTGCTTCCGTGCGTTATTGATGGCATAGAATGTTGAATCGCCGGTTAACAGCAAATGAGTAAACCCGAAGAGTGGAAATCCTGGGAAGGCCGCGTTGTCGAGATCTTTCCGCTACAGCAGTGGCTGGGCGGTTCTGATCACAGCGCGGTCTTTCTCACTGAAATTCCGGGCGCGTCCCAGAGGGCCGCAATCAAGCTGGTGGAGGCGGAGACCGGGCCAGACGCTGAACAACAGGCGTCGCGCCTTCGGGCCGCAGCGAAGGTTTCCCATCCGAATCTTCTCCGCGTATTTCAGGCGGGCCAGACCACGATCGATGACACCAATGTTGTCTACGTGGTGACGGAATGCGCGGACGATGATCTCTCGCAGATTCTTCCCACGCGTGCTCTCGAGAGCGCTGAGGTAAGCGCTCTGCTTCCCCCGCTACTTGGAGCGCTGTCCCATCTCCATGGCAATGGGCTAGTGCATGGACGGATTAAGCCGTCGAATGTGCTGGCGGTGGGGGACCGCCTGAAGCTCTCTTCAGATCAGATTGCGCCGTTTGCAAATCAGAACTCACACCACCGGCGGAGAGATGCGTATGACGCACCCGAAACTGCGGCAGGAATTGTCTCGCCTGCAGGCGATATCTGGTCGCTGGGCGCGACGCTGGTCGCAGCGCTCACTCAAAAAGTCTCATTTGGAGAGGACTCCCAACGCGATCCGGGTTTGCCTGCGACCTTGTCCGAGCCATATCGCACCATTGCGAGGGAGTGCCTTCATCTCGATCCCAAGAAGCGTTGGTCGCTGCGACAGATTGAAACAGAACTGAAACCGGAAACAAGGTCTGTGCCGGCGACTGCACCATCAGGTGCTGACCCGGTCCCTGCTCGTTCCGGAAGTCGGCCGGCCTTCCCTGTCACGATCGCAACGGTGGTTGTGCTGGCTGTACTGTTCGGCTTTTCTTATTTCCGCGGAAACAAGTCTGGAGCAAGGAACGCTGAACCAAAACTACCGGCCACAACTTCGCAACCGCCAACTGTAGCGCCGGCGGTTTCCGAATCGCCCAAGATAGCGAAGGCCTCCACCACGAAGGCGGGTGAGGTCCGGCATCAAGTGCTTCCTGAGGTACCGCAGAGCGCGAAGAACACAATTACGGGAACGGTGAAGGTTACGGTGCGGGCGCAAGTCGATCCTTCGGGCAAGGTCACCTCGGCGGAGTTCAAATCTGCTGGACCAAGTAAATACTTTGCCGGCCTCGCGCGCACGGCCGCCGAACGCTGGGAGTTTTCTCCGCCTGAAACCGACGGTCAACCCGTCACCAGCACCTGGCTCATCCAGTTCCGGTTCAAGCGGAACTCGACGCAAGCATCCGCACAGCGCGTAACTCGCTAGCCTTTGCTCGCCTGCCGCAGTTTCCAAACGATCTGCCGGATCATGCCCAGGAAAATTTTCGCGTCCATCTTCTGGAAATTCAGGCGCAGCATGAGGCGTCGGACTTTCTTCTCGGCGACCGCGTCGTTCCCCGGCTTTACATAGCCGCTTCTATTCAACACGTCGTAGAGTCCCGTCGTGATTTGCTCGATCTCGTCGCTCTTTGCCGGTTCGCCCTGCTCCGGCACTGGCTCGGTGCTCGAACTGCGGGCGAGTTCGTAAAGGCAGACTGCCACCGCCTGCCCCAGATTCATCGAGATGTGTTCCTCGTGTGTGGGGATCGTCAGCAGCCAGTGGCAGTGGCTAAAATCATCGTTCGTCAGACCGATCTTTTCCGAACCAAACAGCAACGCAACGCGTCCGGCCCGCAGACATCCGCGAACCGTGGCCCCGGAATCTTCTCCAAGCTGACGCAGAGGATGCTGCAAAGCTCGATTGCGTACCGCGGTAGTGCCTATCACTTGCGAACAGTCGCGGACCGCATCTGCAACCGTGTTGAATTCTTCGGCGCCTTTCAGAACGGCACCCGCACCCACGGCGGAGCGTGCTTCGCGAAAGGCCACCTTGTAAGGTGTGACGAGCCTAAGGCGGGAGACCCCAAAATTACTCATCGCCCGGGCGGCCGCACCGATGTTCAAGGGGTTGCGCGGACGAACCAGCACAACAACTAAGTCAGTGAGGAGAGTTGCAGGCAAGCTGACATTTTACGATGAGGGGCGACAGTCGCTCACGTGGAGTACACCTAACCTCAGCCGGGGAGCACGCCGCAAGTACTGATGCCATTCTTGAAATCGCGACACTCCTACCCAATCAAACGTCGCCGTACTCCCCCGGCGATCGCCAGGAGTCCGGTGCTCAGCATCGCCAAGGTCGACGGCTCGGGAACGAAAGAAACCACCGTCGTGTCCTCGCCAGCCATCGTGGTGGAACCGTTGAAGAATCCTTTACCAGTATTAACAGTCAATTGCACACTTACACGTCGCACGGGGCTGGAAGCCACAATTCCAGTCACAACGGCGGTGAGGATGTAGTTATGTGTCCCGTTAGCAAGAGTGGTTAACGTCCAACTCACAGGGCCAGTGAACGCCCCAGAGAACAGAACACCATCAACGATTCCGCTCGTTCCTGTGCCACTGATCGTGAAAGTAACTCCCCGAGCGAAAATTGCCCCCATTTGTACGGAACCGCTTACCAAAACGCCGGCTGGAAAGGATACGATTCCAGTTCTTCCTACCGCTGGTGTCCCGGAAAAGGGGGCGATTGCATCCAGGATCGACCCCGTCAGTGATAGGTCCGCACTGGACTCGGACAGAGCCCCACCAATGTTTTTGAAGTCCCTACTTTGATCCGCCAAGGTCGCCTGCGCCAGAAAAGCAAACAGAAAAGGGACAAACCGGACAATGATCCGAAGTGTGCGAGGGGACATGTGGTGCTCCTGACGATTGGGTAAGTTGGAAGGAACTCGAGTTCGAGCGGATAAGCGTAATCTAGGAGCGGCGCCATCCCCGGGCTATACGGCGAAACCCGTAGAGTATGGGAAGTTATCCGTTGCCGAAAAGATAGGGTCGAATGCTTAGCAAGCCGAATTCCGTAAACTATCTCCATGAAGTCACGGGCTTGTAAAAAGAATGTCAAAACGCAGGAGCCTGCGCGTAATAATGTGTAAAGCCGTTGTAATCTGCAGAAGTTGAACGATTTGGGGACCAAGTTTTGGGGTATTTCGGAGCACTCCCTCAGCAGGGACGGAAAGGCTTTTATGGGGAATCTAGCTACTCCATTCAGTGCAGGCAGGAGCATCAATCCAGCTCCTGCGTCGAAGACTAGTGCGCGCATCCTGGTAGTTGAAGACGATCCGGCGGTTCAGAAGGCGCTCCGGCGTCTCTTCGAGACCGAAGGCTACACGGTTGAAACTCAGGCAGACGGCAAGTCGGCTATGGACAGCTTCCAGGCCTCTCCTCCGGCGGCAATCGTGCTCGATCTTCGTCTTCCCAAAGTTTCCGGCCGCGATGTTTGCAAGGAAATAAAGGCCGTCGCTCCGGCCATACCGATCGTGGTCTTGAGTGCCGCTAGCGACGTCTCAGACAAAGTTCTTCTGCTTGAGTTAGGTGCGGACGACTATGTTACTAAGCCTTTTAGTCCACGCGAGTTGCTGGCCCGTGTGCGCGCGGCCTTGCGGCATACGTCCCGTGCTCCCGAAGTCCAAGTCGTAAGCTTTGATGGGATTTCGGTCGATTTCAAGAAGATGGAAGTCAAGCGGGATGATAAGCCTGTGGTCTTAACCGCACAGGAGTTCAAGACCTTTCAGTTCCTTGTGCAAAACGCCGATCGAGTTATCAGCCGCGACGAACTACTGAACGAAGTCTGGGGCTATCAGAACTATCCGTCGACCCGAACCGTGGATAATCACATTCTTAAACTACGCCAGAAACTGGAGAAAGACCCCTCAAGTCCGGTGCACTTCCGCACGGTACACGGCATGGGGTACAAGTTCGTTCGCTGACCCTCGTGAACCTGTCTCCTGAGCCCGGAACTTCCCGTACCCCATTGGTACCGGAGGAAATATTGCTACCGCGCTTGCGGTTGCGCACGCGATTCCTGCTTGCGATGCTGTTGATCACCGGCGTGCTTACCATTACCAGTCTGTTGCTGGTACGGCGTAGCGTCGAATCGAACGTGCGCCAAAGCATCGCGGTGAACCTGAGAAACTCTGTCGCTGCGTTTCAGGATTTCCGTCATGAACGCGAGACGATGCTGACCAGCTATGTTGCCCTGCTCGCGGATCTGCCGATCACTCGCTCCATCATGACCAGTTCGCACCCCGCGACGATTCAAGACGCTTCCGCTGACATTTTCGCAATCGCGCACAGCGATCTATTCGTGCTGGTCGACCGGGACGGCAAGGTCGTTGGCCTCCACACCAAGTCGCCGGGCCTTACTCAAGATGCCGCGGAAAAGTACTTCCGCCAGTCCGTGCAAGACGACCAGGGAGAATCCAGCCATTGGTGGTTTGGCGACCACCGTCTTTATCAGACCTTCATAGAACCCATTTATCGCGGCTCGCCCACCGAAGGCACGCTGATGGGCTACTTGGTCCTAGGATACGAAATCAACAACAGGCTTGCCGAGCAGGTCAGCAAGGTGGCGGGGAGTCAAGTTGCGATTTCGTGCGGAAACGAGGTAGTCGCAACCACGCTGCCTCCCGCAAAACTCCAGGACAGCGATGTCAAAATACTGCTCACCGGATCAGTCCGAGAAGATGCCCACGATATAGAAGTCGCGGACGAACGCTTCTTAGCCACTTCGCTGGACTTATCCGGATCGGCAACGACCCCGGTGCGTCTCAGCGTGCTTGGCTCCTACGATCAGGCGACGAGATTCCTTGACCAATTAAACAGGTATCTCATTCTGCTCGGCTTTGCCGCGATCCTGGTCGGAAGCGCACTTGTATTCTTTGTCTCGCACACGTTCACCAGACCGTTGGGAGGCCTTGTCGATGGGGTCCGCGCTCTTGAGCAGGGGGATTTCCATCATCCACTCGATCCTCGCGGTGGAGACGAAATTGCCGAAGTCACCCGAGCCTTCGACCGGATGCGCGCCAGCTTGTTGAAGAGTCAGCGCGCCTTATTAGAATCGGAACAATTGGCCACGATCGGACGCATGGCGAGTTCGATTTCTCATGACCTGCGCCACTCTCTGGCCGCGATCGTGGCAAACTCAGAATTCCTCTGCGACAGCCACTTGACCCCTGCGCAACGCGAGGAGTTGTACCAGGAAGTGCGTACGGGCGTAAACCTCATGACGGATCTCATCGATTCGCTCCTGGAATTTGCCCGCACTCGAGAGTCTTTGACACCTTCGTTCGGCAACGTCGCTGAGACCATTCAGCGTGCGGTACAGGCCGTGCGACTACATCCCCGGCATCACAACCGCGTCATAGATATACTGTGTGGCGCGCAGGTTTCGGGATGGTTCGATCAACGTAAGTTGGAACGTGCTCTTTACAATTTGTTGCTGAACGCGTGTGAGGCAGCGCCACCGGTGGGGGGGAAGGTTGAAGTCACGGCAGGCGAGGCTTCCGGATCCATCTCGATCTCTGTAGCGGACAATGGTCCGGGCATCGCGGAGTCCATCCGAGATCGTCTGTTCCATCCTTTCGTCAGCTACGGAAAGGAAAATGGAACAGGGCTTGGCTTGGCGGTTGTTCAAAAGATCGTCCAAGATCATGGCGGCACGATCTCGGTTGAGCGGACCGAGGATGGCGAGACGATATTTCGGATCGTTATTCCGGGACGTATACAAGAAGCGACGCGTGCCTTCAACGTCGAGAGTGTCGAGTTGGCGTCGTTGATGCGCGCACAGCAGGATCGGGCCAGTCAGAAATCGGTATCGAATCCAAGCCCTTAGGCACTTCTGCGGTCTTCTGACGTGCCAGGGTCGGATGGATGCAGGAGGACCGTGTGAACAGCCCCAGGATTCCCAGTTTATTCCTGACAATAATTGCGATCACTGCCTTCGGGGCGGTAGGGCCAACCGGCTTTGCCCAGACTGGGCAAAGTGCTGGTTCAAGCAGCGCGAACCAGGGAGAAATCCTCGATCTACAGGATCAGGTGCGTCAATTGCGGGTGCTGGTGGAAGAGATGCGCACCGAGAATGCTCAATCGCGCTCGGAGATGCATCAATTGCGCCAGGATCTCGAAGCTACTCGTGCACTCCTCGAGCATCCTCCCGCGACCTCGGTGAGTCAGAGTACGTCCGGGGGATCGCCCGCCTCTTCATCTGAGGTCACGACCGCCGCGAGCGCACAAAGCTCACTCGAAGACCGAGTCCAGAAACTCGAGGACTCAACGTCGATGATCGGGGAAAAAGTCGACGAACAATACCAGACCAAAGTTGAAACCGCGTCGAAGTACCGAGCACGGCTCCATGGAATCGTTCTGATGAATGCTTTCCGCAACGTGGGCGGGTCTAATGATCTGGATTTTCCCGATTACTCCGAGCCAGTTTTCGGAGTTTTCCCTAATGCCAAGGTGGGAGCAACGTTGCGCCAGTCCGAAATCGGTCTTGAGCTTTTCGGGCCGATCGTCGCTGGCGCTCGAACATCCGCCGACATTCAACTCGACTTCTCTGGAGGGTTTCCCGCCACCGGTAATGGCGTTGACTTCGGTATCGCAAGATTGCAGACGGCGAGCTTAAGGATGGACTGGGAGCGCACTTCAGTGGTTGCGGGGCAAGACTCACTATTCATCTCACCACTCTCGCCAACCTCTTTTGCATCGCTGGCTACGCCCACCTTTGGGTTCGCCGGCAATCTCTGGGCATGGACGCCGCAGTTGCGGGTCGAACATCGCTTCGCAGTTTCGGATCAGCAAACGGTGACAATGCAAGCTGGCGTCTTCGACAATCTTGATTGGGAGTTTCCCCCCAACCAGTTTTACCGGGCACCGCAAGCCAGCGAACTTTCCGGACAGCCAGCATATGGATTCCGAACCGCATGGTCACGCCCGTTGCACGCTCATCCCATGAGCCTTGGTGTAGCTGGTTATTATGGCCGGCAGAATTGGGTGTGGGGCAGGTACGTGGACGCGTGGGCGGGGATGGCGGACTGGCAGATTCCGGTCCTACCGCGACTCGCATGGTCCGGGGAGTTCTACCGAGGACGCGGCATTGGGGGACTCGGCGGTGCTATTGGTACCTCGATCGTGTATGGTGGCAGCCCCACTTATCCGTTTACCCCAATTCGTGGACTCGATGACATCGGCGGATGGACACAGCTGACGTTCCATCTGACACCAAAACTGGACTTGAATGCGGTGGTCGCCGATGACAATGCTTTCGCGGGTGATGTGCGGGGATTTGCCACGGATCAAAACAATTTTGGCACCATTCTTGGCAGGAATCGTGGCGCATTAGCCAATCTAGTTTTTCGGCCACGATCAGATCTGGTCCTCTCAGCGGAACTGAGACGACTGCAGACCTTCCCCGTCTATCGCAGCAGTAGTCACACCAACCAAGTCAATCTCTCGATGGGGATCTTATTTTGAACCGCGGGCAACGTAATCTCGTTTTGTTCTCCCTGCTGATTTCGGGACTGATCAGTTCGCAGGCACAGCAACTTCTGCACGCGCATGTAGAGTTGACTCGAAACGGTCACCGCATGAAAGACGCTTCAAATGCGGTTGTGTGGCTCACGCCTATTGAGGCTAAGGCCGCGCCACCGCAACAGCAGCCAGGTGACATCCCGAAGCTAGTGCAAAAGAATAAAAGTTTTCAACCGGGCCTGGTGGTGATACCGGCTGGTGGCAAGGTTGAATTTCCGAACCGCGATCCTTTCTTCCATAACGTGTTTTCTCTGTATGAAGGGAAACGCTTCGATCTGGGCCTTTATGAGAGCGGAACGACTCGGTTCGTGCAATTTGATAAGCCGGGCATCTCGTTCATCTTTTGTAATATCCATGCAGAGATGAACGCTGTGGTCATCGCCCTTGCAACACCTTACTACGCGATATCAGACGCTCGTGGCGAGGCCAGCATTGCAAACGTTCCTCCGGGACGGTACCAACTCGAGATTTTTCATCCGTCAGTGACTCCTGACGCGTTGCGGGCCTTCGCTCGTGAGGTAACCGTCGGACCCGAGCAAAACACACTCGGAAACTTCTCTCTGTCTGAAACGGATGTGGTAGCCACGCACAAGAACAAATATGGCCGGGAATATGATCGTCCTCAACCGGACAGTCCCGCGTACGCCCACCCATAAATCAGGGGTCCAGTGCTGGCGTCCTTTCTAGTCAGCCTCAGCCAAAAAGAAGGGGCACGCCGTTAAGCGCGCCCCCTCTCGCCTCTGTCTTTACTTCATTCGCAGCAACTTTTCCAACTAGCGATGACCACCGCCGGTGTGACCTCCACCTCCACCGCCGCTCGGGCGACCGCCGCCACCACCACCGCTCGGGCGACTGCCTCCTCCGCCACCACCGCCAAAGTGGCCCCCTCCACCACTAGGTGCGCGACCGCCACCTCCGTAGCCAGGCGAAGCATGTGAGCCGCCGTAGCTGGGCGCACTGCGCGAACCTCCGAAGCTTGGTGTTCCGCGATACCCACCGTTTCCACCATACGAGGGGCTGCGAACAATGGGTTGGCGCATGTCCAGCTGCGGACGCGAAGATCCGCGGCTGTAACCGCCGGAAGAGCCACTAGAGTAGCCGCCTGAGTAACTGCGCGATGGCATGGAGGAACTCGGTGCGGTACGGTTCCAGTAGCTTCCAGCGCTGGGCCTCGAAGAGTTCCCACTCGGCTCGCCACGAGACATCTGGCTACTCGAAGGCGGAGTAAACGGACGGAAGCCGTTGGACGAGGGCTGACTCGTGCGCGGGTTATTCGATTCTGCCGGACGATTGCTGTTGCTCGGCGGCGTAAACGACCGGAAGCCGCCGCGGTTTGCGGTTGAAGGCGATTCGTTCGAACGCCCGATGTTTGAATTATTCGTCTGCGCAGGGCGATTGCTATTGCTCGGGGGATTGAAGGCTCGGAAGCCTCCCCGATTCTGATTTTGTACTGAAGACGATGAGTTCTGACCCATCGGACTCCGGTTGCCGAAGTTGTTAGTCTCGCGATTCGACGAGATACCGGCGCTCGGTCGCTGCATTGAGCTGTTCCCTCGCGATGTAAACTCGGCGTTCGAACGGCCACCAGCCGGAATGGCACCCACACGGCTCTGCTGCATCGTCTGACGCAAGCTCGTGGTCTGCTGCGAGAATGACGCCGGCCGCGCGATATTATTGTGCGCCCCGAAGAATTTTTGCGGGCCACCATTACGAACTGTAGATGGCGCTGCCGCGCGTCCGCTGGCGGACAAGCTTGCCCGCGAGGGCACGACAGGCAGGTTGCCGGCCATCATGCGCGCTCCACCGATTTGCGTACGGTTCGCTGGCATTGCTGTCACACGGCCGCCTCCGAAATGCCCTGCGTTCACTGTCGACATAGCACCGCCGATGTGCGTGTCATGCAGATTGGCAATGTTCGAGTACCGCAGACCGTTATGCAGCGGAGCGATCCCGCCGAAACGGTTGATGTTCGTTACATGGACATTCGTGATATTTACAACGCCAAACCGGCCACGGTATCCACCCCACCACGGATGGAAATAGTCACACGGTCCGAGCGGGAGCCAGCCGAAGCCTCCCCAACCGCCCCACCCGACACCAAATCCGAAACCACCGCCCCATCCCCAGAAGGAGACATACGCCGGCGCCCAGAACGGGCGGTACCAGCCGTAGACCGGACCAGGCCACCATCCCCACGCGCCACCCGCCCACATCCAGCGGCCATAGTGATAGGGAGCCCAACCCCACGGCTCGTAGCCTACCCACGTCCATCCGTAGTAAGGCTCATACACCCAGTTCCCGTTGCGATAGGGAGCCCAATCGCTCGACTCGTCCGGATACCAGACATCGCCGTAGTCATCGACGTGGCGCCAGTGGCCGTACGCATCGAGGTCGTGCGACCCGGTGTAATAGCGATTGGTGTGGCGGTAGGAATTGGCGTCACGAATGATGTGGTCACGATCGCTGTTCCAACGATCCCAATCATCGCGATCGGGAGCCGAAGAAATTCTGTATTGCGCGGAATCAGCGTTTCCGCGGATGGTCGCCATTTCACCGCTACGAATTTCTGCGCTGCCCTGCGGCGTCGCGATCTGCGCTTCACCTTGCCGCACAATCACGATTGTGTCGCCGTCAGGACGAACTTCAATGCGGAACACACCGTCATGATGCGCAGGATGAAGTGAGACGTTCGGCGTATCGATCTCGGGCTCAGCTTCGCTGTCTTTGGAGACCGAGAAATCCGCGAGACCTTCGCTCAGCTGAATTTGAATGTTCTTGTGCGTCAGGTTGGCAATATTCGCTTTGGAATTGGACGCCAATCGAAGAGTGTTCGCGAAGTCGAGTTGCACTTCCGCTCGCGCGCCTTCACCCGTAGAAATCTTGTCGCCGGTCATCATCGGCTGATTCAGTGCGGTGGCAGACCAATCGCCAGAGTCGCCGCGTTGCGTTGAAACGTTGCCGTGGATGAGACTGACGCGCGCCACTCCTTGATCCGTCGTCGCCGGAGCCTCACCGGAAGGCCCGCCCGGAGCCGCTTCGGTCGGCTGCGCGTCGTTGGGCTGGTCGGACGATTGCGCGTCCGGCGGGGGAGCGTCTTGATTCTGCCCCTGTCCAATCTCCATCGGAGCGCTGGGTTGCTCCGAAGGCCCGGGGCCTTCTTCCGTCGTCTGTGCCCACGCTCCGAGCGTCAAGAAGCTCGACACCGCTAAAACCAGAATCGCGAGTTTTGTGATCGCTTGGCTTCTCATACTCACCTCCCGACCCAGAACCTGCTGTCTTATAGAGTTCATTTTTATGAAGTTTGCTCTATCTCAACAGAGGCAACTACCATGCCAAAGGACAAGTCGCGATGGTCCTACAACCTCATTGTTTTCAGTAAGAAAATGGCGTCCAGAAATGAACCAAGGGTAAGAATCGGCTAGATTGGCCGCCCACAGCCAAGAGTGGTGGTTTTCGGCCACCTAGGTCTGGTTCATCTGATTGGCGTACATGCGATGAAAAGCATGCACGCCCTTCTCCTGTTTCACGCTGAACCGTCCACGAGAATAGCTGCGTGAGTGAAGGTTTTTTTGTACCTTCTCGCAGATCGCGACATCTTCCATCTGAATCTGATCGCTGAATTCCACAGAAGCCTTGGCAGCCGCGGAGGAGTGATCTTTCGCAGGTAAGTACCATTCAAAAATCGCCAGCGAGCGCTCCGACTCGAGGGGCAGAACGATGTTCAACGAGACATTGTCGGGATAACAGTTGAGCATCCAGTTGGGAAAGATCCAGAAATAATCGGTAGTCAAATCCTCACGCGATTCCTGATAGCGTCGCGGAGTCGTATCGCCAGGCTGCGCACCACGAATCGGACTGAACTGCCGCACATGCTGCTCGTACGGTTCGACAACGTAGGCGTTGTAATCGAGTTCGCGGTTTAGTGCCGGATGCACGCTCGGCAGGTGGTATCCCTCGAGATAGTTATCGACGTATGTCTTCCAGTTGCACTTCATGTCATACGTGCGGCGTTCGAATAGCTTCATCTCGGCAAATGGAAATCGTTCCGCCTGGTGTGGCAATGCACCAAGACACTCACGCAGCGACCGGGCCTGCGGATCGAGATTGACGAATATTAGATTGAACCATTCCTCGATGCGAACCGGGGTGAGAGCAAAATCTTCGGGGCAGAATCCTTCAACTCCATCGATCTCTGTTGCGCTGATGAGGGTGCCATCGAGTCCGTAGGTCCATCCGTGATAACCACAGCGAAACAACTTGCGCGAGCCACAACCTTCAGCCGCTGGGCCTGCACGATGCCGGCAGACGTTGTAGAAACCGCGGATCTGCCCATCCGTTCCGCGCGCAATGAGCAAAGGTTCGCCAACGAGATCGGTCGTGAAATAGTCTCCTGGATTCGCCACCTGATGAACATGACCAACCACCTGCCACGTACGCGCAAAAATTTTCTGCTTCTCAGCGCAAAACGTCTCTGCGTCCCAATAAAGTTGGGCGGGAAGCGTCCATGCTCGCGCAACGTCGGCTTCCACTTCGACGAACTTTCTGTCGGCAGGCATGAAAAACAATTTCCTCTAGCGAATCATTTTAAGTTAAGGCAAGCCGCTGCACAGTCTTTACAGAGCCTCGGATTAGTCCGCGAGAGGCCCAGGAAGCTCTCACGCTGTTACAGTCCGGCCCAAAACCGGCAACAGCACAAACTCGGCCGCCCAGTTGCAAGGCATGCCCGACGGCACGTTCTAAGCAGGACCAGCTCCCGTACGAAACTGACGCGAATTGTCATTTTGACGCCGCTATTTGGCAGATGCATCAGTTCAAAAGCTCGAAAATAGGGACGAAAGTTTACCCTCCCGCTGAAAATAAAGCTTTTCTCTCGAACCCTACCAGCACCAAGGTAACTTCGATTTTGGCCCGGCAACTGCGAACATCAAGGTCGACTGCGTCATCCGTGACCAGATCAACTTCAGAAAGCAAAAACTACGAGGGGAAAATAGAGATGCGGAAACAGAAGGGTTTCTCACTTATCGAGTTGCTGATCGTGGTTGCGATCATCCTGATCATCGCAGCCATCGCCATTCCGAACCTGATCCGTGCACGTATGTCGGCCAACGAATCGTCTGCTGTGGGCTCGGTGCGTACCATTAACACTGCCGAGATTTCCTACAACGCAGCGTATCCGGCGCAGGGTTTCACCAGCGCTCTGACCAATCTGGGTGGTGCGGCTCCTTGCACACCTTCATCCACGACTGGTTGCTTCATTGACGCTGTCCTGTCGGCTGCCAACCCGGCCATCAAGAGCGGCTATTCGTTCCAGACTGGCGCCGGTGCTTGCACCGCCGCTACTCCGGCGAACTGCTATGCGATCAGCGCGAATCCAGTTACCGCGAACCAGACCGGCGTTCGTTCCTTCTGCTCGTACGAAGACGCCGTTGTTCGCTACGTAACGGGTGGTGGTATCGCCGTCGGCACCTGCCCGGCAGCAACCGCTCCGTTGCAATAACTTAGTTTGGCGAAGTACCTGGGGGAGGGTACAAGCCAGGAGCAGCGAACGCAAGTTCGCTGCTCCTTTGTCTTTTAGCCGAAGACAATCCACTCCACCAGCCACTCTCACTATCCCGTTGCGTTCACTGACAATCTGGTACCGTGTTCGCCAAAAAATGGCATCGATGAGAGCTCACTTCGGCTCTCACACGATTTTATTAGCCAGTTCCAAATTATAGGTGCATGAAAAAACGACTCTTAAGTGAGACCTCAAGCAATCGGATTGGTCCAGAACGTGCAACCAATCTGATAGGGGCGAGACTATCGGTATCTGCCTCCTCCTCCCCGATTCGATCGTGGACTGAGGACCTCGATATGCAGAAAAACGGATTTTCGTTAATTGAGCTACTGATCGTGGTGGCCATCATCCTGATTATCGCGGCCATCGCCATTCCCACATTGACGCGCGCACGCGTGGCCGCTGATGAGTCTTCGGCCGTGGGATCGATTCGCACGATCAATACCGCAGAGATCTCCTACAATGCGGCGTACCCCGCGACGGGGTTTGCGACCAACCTGACTTACCTGGGCGGAGCCGCCCCCTGCACGCCATCTACCACCACCGCCTGCTTCATCGACAGCCTCCTGTCGGCGGGCAATCCTTCGATCAAGAGCGGATATACGTTCACTCTGGGCGTTGGCGCGTGTACCGCCGCTACGCCGAACAACTGCTATAGCATTATCTCAGCACCGCAATTCTCCGCTTATACGGGCGCGAAATATTTCTGCTCGTTCGAGGATGGAGTGGTTCGTTCTTCGAGCAGCTCGATTTCAAATCCGTGCCCATCGACTACAAGTCCGATTCAGTAGGGCCGAACAGGTAAGAATTCTCGAACTTGCCCGTGGCATCTGTCGCCTCGACACATGCCAGGGCAAGTTCAGTTCCTACGGTCAGTAAAATATTACGAAGGTACCGCTATGTGCCGGTTCGTACCTCGACCGGACCAGAATCGCTCATTTAGAGTTTTCCTATGAGCACAGCATTGGGTGTAGCGCCGACCACACCCTCCAAACCAAGCGGCGAATCACATAGCGGCAGTTCAGGGTTGTTTTCATCTCCTGGAAAGCTTCGGGTTACTCTCTGCTTGCTCATCGCCCTCGCCACGCTAATTGTCTACAACGGGGTCTCTCGCAACGGCTTCATCAACCTAGATGACAACCTTTATCTGATCCAAAATCAACACGTGCACGAGGGCCTGACCCTCAACACGGTGAAATGGGCGTTCACCACCTATGAAGTCGATAATTGGCATCCACTCACGTGGATGTCCTTTGCGCTCGACTGGCAATTATTTGGAAAGAATACCGGCGGACATCACTATGTAAGCGCGTTGTTTCATGCTCTGAACGCAGCGCTGTTGTTTCTCTTACTGGCATCGGCAACCGGCTTCACATGGCGCAGTTTCTTCGTGGCGGCACTCTTTGCGGTTCATCCCGTGAATGTGGAGTCAGTGGCCTGGGCCGCAGAGCGCAAAAATGTGCTCAGCATGCTCTTCTTTCTGCTGGCGATGATGGCTTATGGCCGCTACGCCAAATGTCCGTCAGTTAGGCGCTATGTCCCAGTAACACTGCTGTATGTGCTCGGTTTGCTGGCAAAACCTCAGGTCATTACGCTTCCCTTCGTGTTGCTGCTTTGGGACTACTGGCCGCTGCAACGCTTCGGATCCCAAGAACATCCAGATGGAGACCGAGTGTTCGCTCAAGCGTCGTTTTGGCAACTTGTCCTGGAAAAGATCCCTTTAATCGTCCTCTCTGCCCTTGAGGCCGTAATGACGATGGCGGCCCAGCACAGGGTCGTGAACGATGCTCAGGGAAGCTATCCTTTGCAAGCTCGCCTTTCGAACGCCGTGGTTGCCTATGCAAGATATATCGGCCATGCGATTTGGCCTGTGCATCTGTCTCCAGCGTACCCGCACCCAGGGAACACTCTTGCGATTTGGCAAATTGTCACGTCGGCGGTATTTCTTCTGCTGGTGACCATGCTCGCCGTCATCCTGCGGAAAAAGTACTTCCTGGTCGGGTGGCTGTGGTTTCTAGGCATTCTGGTCCCGATGATTGGTGTGGTGCAGGTCGGCGATCAGGCGATGGCAGATCGCTATGCTTACATCCCTTTCATCGGTCTGTTTTGGATCGCGACTTGGAGTATTGCCGAGGCCGCGAAGAAATGGAACGTTTCTCCAGGCTGGCTGGCTGCGCCAGCCGGGCTCGCAATCCTGGCAGCAGGGTTTCTGGCGGCGCGTCAGGTAACGTATTGGCACGATAGTGAGGCTCTGTGGAGGTACGCCCTCACGGTCACGCCCGAACGAAATTTCATGGCGCACAACTATCTCGCCGGGATCCTGACTCAGGAGAACAGGCACGAGGAGGCAATCCAGGAATACCTTGCCGCCGAGCGACTCCATACGTATCCGCTGACTCAGGTTGCCTACTTTGCCGATTACGAACTCCGGCATGACCACCGCGCTGACGCAATGGCTCATGCCCAACGGGTCCTTCGGGGAACCAAGGACCCAACGGCCTGCGAAATGGCATACCGGGATCTGGGTATCGCCTACACCCAACTCGCCAAGCCCGACGAGGCGCGAGCAAACTATCAGCAGGCACTGACTCTCGATCCTCGCGATCCCTACGCATTAATGGGTATGGGGCTGTTGGCTTACCGCGAATCAGACTTCAAGACTGCAGTGGAATATTTCTCTCGCGCGGTGGCAGTGGATCCGAGTGACTTTGACTATCTGTTACTAGCCACGGCCCTGCGACAGGCTGGACGTGATGTGGACGCCAATGCGGCATACGCAAAAGCGCAGAGCGTCTCCAAGGACTGGCCAGAGGCACAAAATAAAGCGCATTGGTTTCTCACGAACTAGCCGCTGGGGGTTGATCACAGGCAAGCTTGAAGTGACTCCCGTAACTAGGCAAACGGAATTCCGGCTCATGATGTTGCTTATAATATTTTTGTTCGCGTTTCATTCCAGGCGCGAGCACAGATTGCGTTGACCTATGGCTGCGATCGAAATCCTCGGTCTTGAAAAAACGTACATGGTTGGCTTCTGGCACAAGCGGCCCAAGCGCGCCCTGGAACCGTTGAGTCTCACCGTGGAAGAAGGAGAGATCTTCGGATTCCTCGGCCCGAACGGCGCCGGAAAAACGACGACCTTGAAGATGCTAATGGGGCTGGTCTTCCCTACGTCGGGCACGGCGCGCATTCTGGGAAAGGAATGGACCGACCCTGCGGTAAAAGCCCAGATCGGATTTCTTCCCGAGCAACCCTATTTTTACGATTACCTCACGGCCCAAGAATTACTTCACTATTACGGGCAGTTGTCTGGGGTAACGGCCGCCGATCGTACAAGCCGCATTCCTGAGGTTCTTTCGCTAGTTGGCCTAAACGATGTTAAGGGTATGCAGCTACGCAAATTCTCGAAAGGAATGTTACAGCGCGTCGGCATTGCTCAGGCGATCTTGCACAATCCGAAGATTGTGTTCTTTGATGAACCAATGTCAGGCTTGGATCCACTAGGCCGTCGCGAAGTGCGCGATCTGATGTCTCAACTAAAGCAAAAAGGAAAGACGGTATTCTTCTCCACGCACATTCTCTCGGACGCCGAAACTCTTTGCGATCGCGTGGCGATCATTCATAAGGGTCAGTTGCGTGGCATCGGCGAGGTTGAAGACCTCACCTCTTCCGTTCAAGGACAGATTGAAGTTCTGTGGCACGGCCCGCAAGTGCCGGCCGCCATCAAGGCAATCGCGACGGAATGCCACGTCAGCGGAGACCGGGTACGCGCAATCATCAACGAAAACCAGCAGGATGCCGCAATCGACGCGTTGCGCCGCGAACGCATCCGCCTGATTTCGATCACGCCCTTACGCACTTCTTTGGAAGCCTACTTCGTCGAGAAATTACAGCAGTCCCCGGTACCTGAGGAAACAAGGGTAAGCACCGCGGTGGGGAAGGGACTATGAACGCCCGCATTGGTTACATCGCCCACAATACCTTCCGCGAAGCAGTTCGCGATCGTGTGCTCTACAACCTGATTGCGTTTGCGCTGCTGATTTCCGCCGCTGCTATCCTCGTCGGGCAAATCTCCATTGATGTGGAACGCCTCGTCGTTGTGAATCTTGGACTCACCGCCGTCTCGTTGTTCGGCGTGGTGATCGCCATCTTCATCGGCATCGGCCTGGTTTCGAAGGAGATCGAAAAACGTACCCTCTATACCGTCTTGTCGCGTCCCGTTCGCCGTTGGGAGTTCATCGTAGGTAAATTCTGCGGGCTCGCGGGCACGCTGGTCGTCAATACCTTTTTCATGGCGATTGGTGTTTTTGGTGCCCTGCTCTATGTGGCGCACAAGTTCAGCGGGCCGGATGCATGGATCTTCGTTGCACTTTATTTCATTGTTCTTGAGTTCCTGATTATCTGTTCGCTATCGTTGCTATTCTCATCGTTTTCCTCCCCGCTTTTGTCTGCGGTGTTCGCGTTTTCGCTGTTTGCCATCGGGAGTTTCGCGGACGACCTTCGCGGATTCGCTGGTCTCACTTACGGAGTCGGACGCTGGCTGGCGATTGGCTTGGCCTATCTGGTACCCAATTTCTCCGCTTTCAACGTGGTGAGTGCGGTTGCGCATCAGAAACCGCTCGCCGGCCAACTGATTCTCGAGAACACCCTCTACGCCCTGCTCTATACAGTGGCGGCGCTTAGCGGCGCCATTCTCATTTTTGAACGCAGGAATTTGAAATGAGGTCGCGGCGTACCACTATTGCTGCTGCCGTTTGTCTGGTCACATCAATGGCCGCAAGCGTATTGCTATTGCAGAGTATAGACCGCCTTAGGCCGAATAGTGCCAACGACGACTTCCTGTACCTCGATTCTCCTAAACTGATCCGCAAGGCGAGTCTCGGTTTCGACGGGCTGATGGCGTGCATCTATTGGACGCGCGCGGTGCAATACTTCGGTGTTCGGCACCATGCTGGGGCGCAGACTTACAACGAACTTGCTCCGCTGCTCGAAATCACAACGCAGCTCGATCCGCAACTCGTCCCCGCCTACGAACTCGGCGCTACTTTTCTAGCTCCTGCTCCCCCGGAAGGTGCGGGCGAGCCGAAGCGTGCTGTCCAACTCATGCAGTATGGCATCGCCCACAATCCGGACAACTGGCGACTCTATTACAATCTGGGCTTCGTCTATTACACGGAACTTAAGGATTACAAGCACGCCTCGGAAGTATTCGAGCGCGGATCGCTAACGCCGAATGCTCATCCGGCGATGAAGGTGCTGGCCGCCCGCATGGCGGAGAATGGCGGCGACGTTATCACTGCGCGCATGCTCTGGAGCACTACTTATCAGTCCACCAAAGACGGCACCATCCGTCAGAGTGCATTCGCGCACCTGCGAGCAATTCAAGTCGACGAAGATGTTACAAATCTGCAGAATATCGTGAACCGTTTCGCGAACCAGAATGGAAAAGCTCCTACCAGCATGTGGGAGCTGGCTGCTGCGGAGCATTGGGCAGATGTCCCGGCCGATCCGAACGGCGTTCCCTACACGCTCTCTCTCGACGGCCAGGTACTGGTTGCGAGTCCCGACGACTTCCCCTTCATCACCAAGGGGACACCTCCAGGATACGAGCCCGGCCGCCCGAAGTTTGATAGCAAATTGAACTAATCCGCAACGCAAGAGGGCAGAAGTTGCTTCCACGTTAGTGCGCGTTTCTTCTTGTCTTTGGGAAAATATTCTTCGTGACCCAGAAACTCCCGGAAACGCCAAGCCTGATCATCGCTGCACGCAACTTCTGGAACGACCGCCGTTCTCGACATGGATTCTTCACTGCTACGACCGACTTCGTCGCCGCAGTTTGGGAATTCATACGCAACTCCACTCCGTCGCGTCTGCGGACACGATTTGGAGATGCCGAGTACGATTGGGATTATCGCGTTAACACGACGAGTGGAGCCGTCGGATGGAGAGATCGTCTGCTCGGCATCCTTCACTCGCCTTACCAACCCACCGAACCAGCATTGTTTCGCGAGATGATCGAGATGCTGCAACAGAATGCCGGCGTTGATCTTTCCGACCTCACGTTTATCGATCTCGGATCCGGGAAGGGGCGCACGCTATTGATGGCCTCCGACTACCCTTTCCGCCGGATCGTCGGTGTGGAACTGCTGCCCACATTACACCAGATTGCCCAGGCGAACCTTACCCATTACAAAAACAGCTCGCAGCAATGCTTTGAGCTTCAGACGCAATGCGCGGATGCAACGGCTTTCGCATTTCCTGAGGAACCATTACTGCTGTATCTCTTTAATCCCTTCCCAGAATCGGGGCTGCGCAAAACGATTCAGAACCTTGAGAGCAGCTTGCGGAGCCATCCGAGAGCCGCATATGTGCTGTATCACAATCCGCTGCTCGAACACGTATTGAGCGAGCAGACCTTCCTGAAGAAGGCCGCTGGAACACACCAGTACTCGATCTTCATAGCGGTTCGCGATCAAATCTAGAACGAGAATCCCACTCCACCGGACGTCAGGTTACTCTTCCAGTTGTAAAGATTATTGGGATTGCCCGCGTTCTCAATGAAGCTGAAATATCTCGTCTCATACACGGCCTTGGCGTACCAATAGCCATGCGTGTATTGAAGCGTTCCCCGGATGAAATATCCGTGATCGAGATTGGGATTCGGCAACGGCACTAACTGCGTGGACGGGCGGTGAAAACGGGGGGAGAATTCAGGGGCTCCTTGCGCTTCGATCGAGAGGCGCTTCGATGGTCCAAATTTGTACTTGATTATGATTGGCAGTTCCAGGAGTTCCATGCTGTCGCGGACAAATACCTGGTTGTCGACCGTGGACGGTGGAAGCACGATCTTTCGGATCTGCGCGTGAAATCCAAAAACGAAATTGCGCGCGTTGAATTCTGGGCCGCCGAAGATGGCATATTCACGAGCGTGGTTGCCTGTATCAGTTGGCAGCCGAATTTCGCCGCCCGCGACAATGGCAGGACGCCCAGTTTTGGGGTTTGCCTGAAATACCGCCAGCTTACCGTCAATGCCGAACTCAAGGCCATTGACGCTCGGAAGTGAACTGAACTTATCAGCAGTATTTCCAATGTCGATCCCAAAAGTCCCTCGTTGACAATAGGCCGGGACTACAGCCAAGAGAATCAAGCTAACGCGCACTAGCAGCGCCTGGCAGTGCTTCATCCTTATCGTTTCCTCCCTGAAGGGAAAATGCTTTCTTCCGCGAATAACCCGATACCAGCGGTTGAGGCCTCTAAGATTCTAATTCTATTTGCGGAATGCTTATCTGTGGGATGCGGAACGGAGTGGAACCGTTTTGTGCATGGGAGCAGGGCGGCTGATTCGAAAAGCCACGAAGGAGAGGAGGCCGCCCCTGAGGAAAGGATTACTGAAAACCTGAGAGCGGCTAGGACCCTTGCTTTTCCAGCACGATTTCGGCCTTTTTGGCTGTCATCTTCTCTTTCCGGTACGCGCGGGCGACATCACCGAGAGGGACTGGCTCGGAAACAGGGCCGAACTCCCAAAGCGGCCGCTCTCCCTTGGCGTAACTGTAATTATCAACTGCTCCGCCAACGAGCGGGCGTTCTGTCGCCATTGGTGTGATGGAGGCGTGCTCCGGATGTTCTGTAAACTGCACTACGACAGGCTGGCTCGATATTCCAGACTGCGCAAACGCAGCGGCGGCACCGAAAATGATCAAGATCAGGAGTGTGGTTCTCATAGAGTGTTTCCCACCTGCACTTGTAAAAATAGCAACCGTAATTCCAATTGCAACTTATTATTTATCAGTAACTTGCCATATATTTCTCATCTAGCAATGCAACACTTTGCACATTTCCGTGGGCCTACAATTCCAAATCGTTTCATCTTGATGTACGTTGCTGATCTAGGCTTTCGGAGTGTATGTTTCAGGCGAACCCATCAAATGAGTGGCCGAATAATCCCAATACAACGAATGAGCAGGATAGGTCTCAAAATTAGACTCGCAACAATCCTGATCGTAGCGGCAGTATCACTGAGCGGTTTCACGTTGGCCCAGACCGACTGCGCAACCGGTGATAACCCGGTGGATCCCGCAGCGCCGAAAAACATGACTTCTGAGGAATTGATTCAGAAATTCACAGCAGAGGAGAACCGTGTCAGGGATGCAAGATCTCACTACACGTACACGCAAGAAGTACTCGCACAGACTTTGAACGACAAGACAGCCGACGGACAGTGGCATGAAGTGAAGCGAGTCTCCTACGACGACAAAGGCAGGAAAGTGGAGAACGTCACCTACTCTGAAGTTTCGACCTTGCGCGATATCCAAATTTCACCGGAGGACAAGGACGACATCAGCGTCTTCATGCAGTGGATTCTGACTTCCGATCAACTGCCGGACTACAAACTGACTTACGCCGGACAGCAACACGTCGATGATCTCGACACTTATGTCTTTCATGTCGAACCCGTGAAGCTAGAGAAAAACAGGCGCTACTTCCAGGGAAAGATTTGGGTCGACAACCGTGATTTGCAGATGGTGAAGCTCTGCGGCAAAAGCGTTCCAGACCAAATCCATGTAAAGAAACATCAGCCGATGGATCTCCGGCCAACGTTTGTCGGCTATCGACAGCTTGTAGATGGAGTTTGGTTGCCCGCTTATGCACGCGTTGACGATACTCTGCACTTTCAGGTGCAGTCGATCCACGTGCGCGAAATCGTCAAGTTCAAGGACTATGTGAAGGCAGGGACAGCCGCTGGGGCCGCTAATCGCTAGACGACCATACTATTTCGAGGAAATCAGAACGACACTTGAACCCTACTTTCATGTATGCTGTACTTCGCCTATGGCCGAGCCCAAAGAAAAGAACCGCACGAAAGATATCATCCTCTGGATCATCACTGTTGCCCTGGTCGCGCTCGCGATCTTCTGGTATCAGAAACCGAGGTAATCTTGCCGGTCGGGTTGTTTTAGTGAGCCCAGATTGTAGTGTGCTCGGTTCACTTATTCCCTTCTGAACCTGCGCGTCTTCTGGCCCGTTCTTGGCTGACTTTAATCACCAATAAAAAAGGTTCGCCGATTCTCTTTGGGAAGGGCGAACCTTGTTCGAGTCTTAAGCCGTCAACTAGCCGCCATTTTGACAGACGGTCAGATGTTGACCCTGGAAGGTAAAAAAGCTGTTCACCGAGGTGGTGGGTGGCGCACCGAAATACGGCATCGTCACCAGGTCCTGCGGATGGAACGTGAATCCGTTCACGGTGTAGGGGTAGTCTCCGAAGTTTGGACCACCCTCGAGCGGGTCACCGTTCTCCAAGATCGAGTTGCCACGCAGCGCGCAGAGAGTCGGAGCAACATTGTCGACGAAGGGATCAAGCAGCCACTCCCCAAGCTCGTGCGACAAAGCGCTGACGTCCTGTGAGAAGACCGGTCCCACACCCTGCGAAATCGTGGTGGTGTAGGCGTAAGTCTGACCGTTGGGCTGCACGCCGTTCGCGCTGTGATATCCACCGATACAGCATCCTCCGGACGTCAGGTACACGTTGTACGTCAGGAAGAGCGGCAGAACGTTCGGCTGAATCTGTGAGAACTTCCGCATGATGGTCTGCAGCTGTGCGTCAAAGGCATTGATATCCATGGTGCCGGTCGGAATACCGCTCCACGGATTGGAGATCACGTTTCCCTGCGCCGGCGTAACGTTGATCGTCTGCACGGGTGCGATGATCGGCTTGGCAAACAGGACGTGGTAGTTGGTGTTCGTCGAAACGCTGCCCCAGAAATTGGCGCGCTCGTACGCATCGATATATTGAGTTTTGCCAATGTCGACCCCGCCTTGAACATAGTCAACGGAGGAAACGAAGATCGGCGAACCGGCGATCATCTGCGTCGCGGTCTTGCCGCCGGAATAGAGCGTGTTGGGATCGAACGTCATGTTGCCGTTGCTCGATCCATAGACCATCTTGATCGGGATGATTCCAATCTTGACGGTGGTCGGGGCATTGGTCTTCGACGGATCAGTTCCGACGATCACAGCGCTAAGGTTCTGACCAGAATACGTCCACTTGTAAGTCCATTGAGTTAGCGGAGTAACCGGTGCATTGCGCTGGATGGCAGGACCGGCCGGGCGTACAACAAACATTGGTTTAGCCGTAGGATCATAAGTTGGTTCCTGGGCAGAAACGGTGGCAGTGAAGCAGAGCGCGCATACGATGGCCAGCACAGTGAGCACACCGAGGGCGCGGCAGCGGTAATTCATGGAATTCACTCCTTGTTGGGAACTTTGATTGACCCACAGAAACAGGTCGGCATTCTAGCACGAGCTCTCTGTGCAATCTCGTCAAATATCTGCAAAAAAAGGCCGTTAGAGAAGTTCTGATGTGGACTATTTACCCACACAGCCGGACACCTCAAATCAACCGCATGGGTTTCTTTGAGAGGTCTTCCACTCCTGGATCGCACGCCCTATTCCCTGCTCCTGTTTACAAAAACAGAACAAAACCCAACGTTTTGTGCTTTCCACATTGACTGGCGTTCTACTGCCTCCAGACAATCTGGACCCGGACTCGCAAGCGTTGGGATGTCATCTCGATCTCAACCGGGGTTCTGACTTGCGGGGTTCGGCCGTGGCCACTTGCTTGAAAGCTACTCCCCAACTAGAGAATGATGATTAGAGGAAAGTGTGCTTGGCTGTGCGTAATTGCTGTCCTGTACTTGTTGGCAGTTCCAGGACTCACAGGCAGCGCCGTTGCCCAGGATGCCCAAATCAGTATCGAACGCCCAATGTACGTCGTGATGCCACCACACCTTCGCAATGACGTTGCCCCACCGGCCGCGTCGCTGCAGAGTTGGAATGGCTCCTTCACCTTCAGCGGCACAACCTATACCTACAACATGGTGGGGGCGGCGCCATCCACCAACTCCACCGCGACGATTACGACCTACGTCATCCCGGTGAAGATCGTGATCACCAATCGCAACGGCACCAAAACTACCTACGATCCTTCGCACGTACTGTCGAACGGAAACACCGTCACAACCAACACCGTGACTTCTCCGGTCTTCGACTCAACCACGACCTACGTTCAGGGCGGAGTGAATGTGGGCACAACCCAGTACATCGACGCCTACCAGCGCGCGAACTTTTGGGGCACGGTGCAATCAAACCCGAATTCGCACCTGTTGCCAAACCCCACTGTTCTAGCCGAGCAGACTCTAAGTCCGACGCGTACCAATGGCAAGACCGGATCGGTGTTTGGATTCACGGCTGCACTGGTCAACATCAACTGGTTCGATGCGCAAGTTCCAAATCTGATCAACCAGTTGGGAATTCAGCCCAACCAATTCCCGATCTTTTTGCTCTATGACACCTATTTGACCCAAGGAGGTCAGTGCTGCATTGGCGGCTATCACAGCTCCGAAGGCAGCACCAGCAATCCGCAGTCCTACGCTGAAGCTACCTACGTCGATCATGTGGGCGCCTTCTCCCAAGACGTCTCAGCGCTCTCGCACGAGATTGGCGAGTGGGCCGACGATCCTCTCACTGTCAACTTCAACGGGAACAATACTCCTTGCGGGATTCTGGAAAACGGCGATACGCTCGAGGGCAACGCCAACTTCGGCGGGTTCCCTTACACACTTCACGGATTCACCTACAACCTGCAGGACCTCGTTACGCTGCCCTACTTCGGCGCTCCAACGAGCACGTCTGTCAATGGCTGGCTCAGTTTCCAGAATGCATCTTTGGGAGTGTGCTCGAACGGATCTTAAAACGCTCTCTATCCTCCCCCAATCGCGAGCCCGCTCCGACCGGAGCGGGCATTTTTCGCGAAGTCTAGGATCAGCGGCAAAGCTGGGAATTTTCTCAGCGAACTCTGCGGATTTTCTTCGCGTTCTCGGCGGTAAAGGGTTTTTCTTAACCACTGAGATCGCCGAGAAAAGGCGCTGAGATCGCGAAGAATGAATCGGCTCGCCATTTTAAGAGTTTTTGCGCGACCGCGGGCACCGACTTCGGATGCGTTCTCAGCCGTTCATCGGGTAAGATACTCCGACTGTGCCGAGCGCCACCGGGTGCGTCTTTGCACGTTTTGTCACTTCCCACGATGAATCGCGAATACCACAAAGCCTATAGCCAGGAACTGCATCGGGACATGGAGGCGCTCGTCTTCGGCCATGCCGGGACACCCGTCATCGTTTTTCCGACGTCCATGGGGAAATTTTTCGAGTACGAAGACCGCGGCATGATCGGCATTCTGGCACCGAAAATCGAACGCGGCGAACTGCAGATCTTCTGCCCCGATGGAGTCGATACCGAGAGCTGGTACAACAAGGGCGTCCATCCGCGCGTGCGCGTGCTTCGGCACCTGCAGTACGAACGTTACATCTTGAACGAGTTCGTGCCCTTCATCCGCTGGAAGAACCAAGCATGGCAGTTGGGAGTCACCGGCTGCAGTTTCGGCGGCTACCATTGCATCAACTTCGCTCTCAAGCATCCCGATGTCGTCACCCATTGCGTCAGTATGAGTGGAGCGTTCGACATTCACCAATTCCTGGACGGCTATTACGACAATGATTGCTACTTCAACAATCCCCCGGACTTTATTCCCAATCTGACGGATGACTGGTTCTTAAGCCGCTACCGTCAAATGAAGATCGTGCTGGGCTCCGCAGATTGGGATATGTGCCTGGATCAAAATATCAAGTTCTCCGCCGTCCTGAATGGAAAAGCGATCCCCCACTGGCTCGACGTGTGGAATGACAATTCAAAGCATGATTGGCCGCTGTGGCTCAGAATGGCGGGAAAGTATTTTTGATGTGCCGGATTACGACTTATCGAGCGAGTTGTCATCCCGAGCGTAATGAGAAGTTCGCAAAGCGAACTTCTCATGGAGTCGAAGGATCCCTTTGATCTGGCGCGACGGCGGAGTGTCGAGGCGTTCTCTCTACACACGTGGCGAGAACTCCTCCCCGGGCCCTCGGTCGCTTTAGGTGAAAGGGATCCTTCGACTGCGGTTGTGAATTGCGCTTTGCGCGATTCACAATCCTCGCTCAGGATGACAGTTGCTAATGATTAGGATTAGGAGAGTGTCGTGAAGAAAATCGGAATTCTGTTTGGCATGGAAAACACTTTCCCGCCAGCGGTGGTCGAGAAAATCAATTCGATGAACGTCGATGGTATCACCGCCGAATTTGTGAAAATCGGCGGTATCCGCATGGACGAGCCGAAGAAATACGACGTCATCATTGACCGCATCTCACAAGATATCCAGTTCTACCGCGCCTACCTTAAAAACGCCGAACTGCACGGTACGATCGTGGTCAACAACCCGTTCTGGTGGACGGCCGATGACAAGTTTTTCAACTATTCCTTGGCCCACAAACTCGGAGTAGCGATCCCGCCGACGGTCATCCTTCCGCACAACAAGCATCCCGAAGGCACCACTGAACAGTCGATGCGGAATCTGATCTTTCCGCTGAACTGGCAGGAGCTCTTCGACTACGTGGGCTTCCCTGCCTTTCTCAAGCCTTATTCCGGTGGCGGATGGAAGCACGTCTACAAAGTGCACTCCCCGGAAGAATTCTTCCACCACTACAACCAGACTGGCGACCTCTGCATGACGCTTCAGCGCGGAGTGGAGTTCGAAGAATATTACCGCTGCTACGTCGTGGGTCAGGAAAAAGTCCACATCATGAAGTACGATCCGAGGGCCCCGCACCACGAGCGCTACGTGAAGGGGAATCCTCCTCCATCGACTCCGGCCCTGCGCGACCGCATCGAGAGAGATGCTCTCATGCTCTGTCGCGCTCTCGGCTACGACCTGAATACTGTTGAGTTTGCCGTCGAAGGCGGCATTCCCTACGCGATCGACTTCTTAAATCCGGCCCCCGATGCAGACGTGAATTCTGTAGGCAAGGAGAACTTCGACTGGATCGTGAATGCAGTGGCACAGATGGCGGTGAAGATGGCACAGAGCGGGGCGAATCCTGTCCAGGATCTACGTTGGGCGCCATTCCTCGCCGGACGAGAATTCGGCTCCGATACACCTGTGAAGAAAACGAAAACAAGATAAGCCATCCCAGAGAAGAAAGGCACTCAATTATTCACGAAGGCGCAATTTCTCTGCACCGGGCACCCATCACACTTCGGTTTCGTCCGCTTGCAAGTCTCTTGTCCATGTTTCTTCAGCAGCAAGTATGCACGGGTGCGAGCGTCAAACTTCTCCGGCAGGGCAGAAGCAAGAGTGCGCTGAGCTTCGCGATAGGCCACTGAGTAATTCGGAGTCTCGCTCGTGTGGAGGATTCGATCGAGCACGTGCACGCAATTCGACGGAACGGCCGCAATAGGTGAGATTCCGCCGAAAAGTAGAATACGATCCGCGCCCGGGTCCGCAATCGAAGGAAAACTCTTAAGCTTCTTGCGAGCTTGCGGGATTGGTCCGACGAGTCCCGCACGCAGATCGCCGCCGAACTCATCCTGAACCCGCATCGCAACTTCCTTGAGGCGCTCGGCACGGAGTTCGGGAACCATACCTCCGGCCTTAAGTGCGGCGCTCAATTTGGCCGGCTTTGCCCTCAGCAACTTCTCTGGTTCGATGCCAACCTCACGCTTCAGATTGGCCCATCCCTTGGAGCAGGCCACATCGCTGGCCGGATAGCCGCAGTACCACCAAACAAGAAATTCGTAAGGTTCCGTGGGAAACGACGGCTCTTGCGGACCGTAGAACTCCTCTAGCCTGTCGAGCACATCGAGAATCGAAAACTGGGATTGAGCCACTGCGGTCGAGATGTTACTGTGGGTGCCGATAGAGCGCAAGCCGAACGCCAAACGCTCCAAATCAAGTTCCGAGAGAGGCCATCACCATGAAATCGGGACGTGCTGCAAGAACGGTCGACGAGTATCTTGAGAGCACTCCGGAGCCCGCCCGCAGCACTCTCGAGCACATCCGCAAAGTGATCTGGTCCGTCGTGCCAAAAGAGACCATCGAGGTCATCAGCTACCGTATTCCGATGTTTAAGTACCGCGGGATGCTGGTGGGTTATGCGGCGTTCGCCAAACATTGCAGCCTCTTCCCTACCGGCTCAGGCGTCATCGAAAGGTTTTCGAGGGAGTTGAAGAACTACTCGACGAACAAAGGAACCATCCGTTTTCCTGCCGACAAGCCCCTTCCGGACGCCCTGATCAAGAAAATCGTCAAGGCCCGCGTCGCCGAAAACAAGGATTGGGACTAAACCAGCGTAACCGCCACATCGGCTGAATCGCTTCCTTAACGTTGCTATACTGTTGCGGGGTATTTTCCGGAGCATCCCTGTAAGGCTGGGCGCTCAACTCTCATATCTCGATCAAATTCGCGGACTCCCGTTCGCGCCATACGCCTATGTTGCCGACCTTTACTATCGGGATCGAAGAAGAGTATCAGACAGTGGATCCGGTGACGCGCGATCTGCGCTCGCACATCCAGGTAGAACTGCTGGAAAAAGGCAAGCTGCGCCTGCAAGAGCGCGTCAAGGCGGAGATGCACCAATCCGTCGTCGAGGTGGGGACCAGCGTCTGCAAGAACATCAAAGACGCCAAGGCAGAAGTAAAAGCCTTACGCCGCGAGATCATTCGACTGGCCAACGAAAATGGGCTTCGCGTCGCTTCCGTCGCGACGCATCCCTTCTCCGACTGGCGGACGCAGGAAATTCACCCGGACGAGCGCTACAAAAACATCGTCGAAGACATGCAGTTGGTCGCACGGGCCAATCTGATATTCGGCTTGCACGTGCACATCGGCATCGAGGATCGCGAGACCGCGATCCACATGATGAATCATGCGCGGTACTTTCTGCCGCACATTCTCGCGCTCTCGACCAACTCACCGTTCTGGCTGGGTATGAACACAGGACTCAAGTCATACCGCTGCAAAGTATTCGACAAGTTCCCGCGCACCAATATCCCCGATTATTTTCCCAGCTGGGGCGAGTACGAGAATTTCATCAAGCTGCTCATCAAGACCAACTGCATCGATAACGCCAAAAAGATCTGGTGGGACATTCGCCCGCATCCCTTCTTCAACACGATTGAGTTTCGCGTGTGCGACATCCCGATGCGCGCCGACGAAACGATCGCGCTGGCCGCTTTGATTCAAGCCACCGTGGCAAAGCTTTACAAGCTGTATACGGCGAACCAGGGATTCCGCCTCTATCGCCGTGCCCTGATCATGGAAAACAAATGGCGCGCTGCGCGTTATGGCCTCGATGGCAAGCTGATCGATTTCGGCAAGCAGAAGGAAGTTCCGGCTCGCGACCTAGTCCGCGAATATCTTGACTTTGTCGACGACGTGGTCGACGAACTCGACTCTCGCGAGGAACTTGAATACATCCATAGAATCCTTGATCAGGGCAGCGGAGCCGATCGCCAACTACGCCTGTTCCAGGAGACAGGCGACCTGAAGAAAGTCGTCGATTACATTATTGAGGAGACAGAAGCGGGACTGGCCGAGAGCAAAGAGCCGGTGGCCGCCACAAAACTCGCTTGATGACTACATCTGTACGTTCGACCCAAACACAACTCAACAAAATTCCCTTCGATGTTGAATTCGCTCCTGGCGCATACAACGCCGTAAATGTCTGCCTACGCATTCAACCGCGAGAAAAAGTTTGCGTCATCACCGACAACGCCACCCTAGAGATCGCTGCCGCTGTTGTCGCCGAACTGGAAAAGATCGGCGCCCCTTATCACGCATGGATTCTCGAAGAACTTTCTCCGCGCCCACTGATTGATCTACCAGGTGAAATTCTCGACGACCTCGAAACCAGCCAGGTTTCCATTTTTGCGGTGCAAGCGCAGAAGAACGAATTGCGCTCGCGCATCCAGATGACCGATGTCGTCAACCGGCGCAAGATTCGCCACGCGCACATGGTCAACATCAACCGCCAGATCATGCTCGAAGGCATGCGTGCTGATTTCCAGCGCGTCGATCGCTTGAGTCAGAAGGTGGTCGAAATGGTGCGCAAAGCATCGCAGATCCGCGCCAACACTGCCGCTGGCACCGATCTGACCGCCGATCTGAATCCCAATTACAAATGGCTGAAGACCAGCGGCATTATCTCTCCGGAAAAGTGGGGCAACCTGCCGGGAGGTGAGATTTTCACCACTCCCGGCGAGGTGAACGGAACGTTCGTCATCGATGGTGTCGTCGGTGACTATCTCTGCGCCAAGTTTGGGAGCCTGAAAGAGACTCCGCTCACGATTCGCATGAAGGGCAACCGTCTAACCGAAGCCCACTCAGAGAATCGCGAACTCGAAAGCGACTTCTGGAAGTACACGCACACCGACGCCAACAGCGACCGCGTCGGCGAGTTCGCCATCGGAACCAACATCGATCTCAAAGACGTCATCGGACAGATTCTGCAAGACGAGAAATACCCCGGAGTCCACATCGCCTTCGGTAACCCCTACGGCGCGCATACCGGCGCTGACTGGGATTCCACCACCCACATCGACGTCGTCGGCCGCAAATTCAACATCTGGGTCGATGACGAACAGATCATGCGCGAAGGAAAATTCTTAGTCGAGGCATAAGTATGGTTGTAGCGACATCAGCATCTGGAGTCGAACTTCTCAAAAGGGCATACGCTGCCTTCAACGCCCGCGACCTCGACGGCGCATTGGCAACCATGCAGCCTGATGTGGTCTGGCCCAATGGCATGGAAGGCGGCGTGGTCCATGGCCACGAGGGTGTCCGCGCCTATTGGACTCGC
>DATFQQ010000393.1:0-2225 GCA_035264195.1 Candidatus Sulfotelmatobacter sp.
CATATTGCTGCCCATTGGCCGGCTCAGGATCTGTTTCAATACTGTCAGCAAATCCTGGCTGCAGAAAACTCCGCTTAATTTCGATTCACTACCCACCGTTCGCTTGCACGGGCCGAGGTGTGTCTAGCCCGCATTTCTCACCAATAATTGGCGCCAACGGGTCATGACTCGACAGAAAAGCATTCGACGAAGTTTTGTCTGGTGGTCGGAGCACGGGAATTTTCAGACACGACGGATGGGCCTCAGTTGCTCAGTTGGATAGCGCGCTATCAAAGCTCTAGCGTTGACACTATGGCCATCAGGCCGAGCCGGAAATGAAGTGTACGTCAGCGAGTCAGCAAATCAGTGGTAGGCGATGCAGGTTGGTCAGAACGAGATCGAAGGCTTCCGAGTAAGGATAGCCGCCGGCCAATCGAAACCAGACGCGTCGGACGCTGAGGTGAATCTGGGCGCCGATCTTCAGTAACTTTAATCGAATGGTGGTGCACTGCGCTTGCGCCAGTTCGGTTCCCTCCAGACCGATTCGCCGCAAAGCGTGCATGAGCATATACGCCACTGCCGAGAAGTAGAGCCGGATCTGATTGCCGCGCATTGTTGCTGTGCTGGTGCGATCGGCGAACAGACCCAACTGTTGCTCTTTGATTCGATTTTCCATTTCGCCACGACCGCAGTAGAGCACTTCATAAACCGGCGCCGCCTCAAAGCCGTGCTTCGGTAGCGAGGTCACCACGAAACGCGGATTGCTGCCCTTTTCCAGGTGTTCGGCCTTCGCGATCACGCGCCGTGTGCGACTCCAACTGTCCCGTGTCCGATAATAAACATCTTTGAAGACGCGCGCCGGTTTGCCGGTCTTTTCGAACTGCTGTTTGGCTTTTTCGACTTCTTTATCGATCATCGCAATCAGCCGGTCATTTTTGGCGAAGCCGATCACGTAGTCGACGCCGTTGCGCTCACACCAGACCAGAATCTCATCGCGGCAAAAGCCCGAATCCGCCCGTACGAGAATATGGATTTTCGGCCACGCCTGGCGGATCTGTTTGACGATTCGTTTCACTTCATCCAATGCTCCATCCGCGGCGTCACCATCGGCGCTCCTCAATCGCGCACAGAGCAGGAACTCACCACAGAAGATGTACAGCGGCAGATAACAGTAATTGCCGTAGTAGCCATGAAAGAACCGGCCTTCCTGATTCCCGTGGATCAGATCGTCGGTCACGTCCAAATCTAAAATGATTTGTTGCGGCTGTTGCGCATGCGCGCGGATAAACACATCGACCATCAAATGATCGACGGCCTCTGGATCCAGAACAATTTTCTTGTACCGTTCCGAAGCTGCGGCACCAGCTGCCGTCAGCTCCAACCGATTTAACGTGCTCTTGCCTGCCAGCGCTTTACCGCGATCTGCCGACCGCCGACGTTGTTCACCTTTCAAATCTTGTTTGCCGATCATTACCGCCAATGCCGGGTCTGACCGCAACTGGTCGTGATCATTCAGATCTTCGTAGCCCAGGCACAGTCCATAGCTACGCTGCGCGACCAAATCAAACACCGAGTGCTCGATCGATTCCGGATCGCGGTAATCCGTGAAACAGACAGCGAATCGTTGCAGGATGCCCGTGCGCAGTTCGACTTCGCGCAACAGCAGCCCTCCCGCATCAGAAGTGATGTCGCCGCCGTCAAACCGGCCCACGACTTCTCGATTACCTAATCCGTGAAATTCCAACTGTTGTGGTTTACACTCTGTCATCAAAAGGCCGCTCCTTTGTGGTTCATTCAAAACTTGTCGCAGAGTCTGAATGCCACGCTGGACGGCCTTTTCAGGTCTATCTCGCGGAACAATCTCGTTGGGTTAGCTCAAATCTGATGAGAAATGCGGGCTAGCATCCTGAGCGCTTTGGGAAACAACTCGCGAAAGCTGATGAAACCGTCTTGAGTCCGATTGAAAGGTTTCACTTGGACGTATTGTCGTTAGCGTTCATCGGAAATTCGCGGCAAGCCATGCAATGTGGAACACGGATGTGCGTTGCCGCGGATTTTCGATAACGAGACTTGAAGGAAGGCGCTGGCCGTTTGCGGCGGACGCGGTCAGGCTATGGAGAAAGTAGCGGGATACGGGTTGATGTAATCACGGAAGGTACGCGCCAAGAACAGAAAGAGATTGGCGAAAGACGAATGCTTGTACCTGTCGTGAGGTTTGAGAGTGTGTTGATGGATGTGTTCAGATG
>DATFQQ010000394.1:0-2750 GCA_035264195.1 Candidatus Sulfotelmatobacter sp.
CTATCTCCTATCGGTATCCTATAGGAATGATACGGATCGACCTATAGACAGTCAATAGGACGCATGCTTTCGAGAAAGTTGGTTGGTTTCACGGGACCATAGGACCGTTTTGAATGCAGGTAGCGCACCTTAGTCCGGAACCTGGCCGGCAGCAGTAGGATTGGTTCAGCTCGGGTTGCAACGCGTGGAACCGTGACCTTACTCCTCGATTAATTCTCCGTGCGCGGTTAATGAAATGCGCGGCACCGGGCCAGTGGCACGCTCAATCTGTACCGTGCGTAGCGGTGTTCATCACGCGTTTTGGTCGCCGGAAACGCACCTGTAATCGAGCTGTACTTGCAGGGGTTAGACCGTCTTTGAGGCCGTCTGGACTTCGTTATGAACTTAGGCCAGTCGGGTTTTTGCCAATTCCAAGTCATGATCGATAGAGAGGCGCTCTATCGCTCCCAATATGAGACGCTTGTGAGCGATAAATTGCCGTAAATGTAGTTTTATCAGTTACTTAGGAGGTTACAATCGGGATCAGCCTAGGTAACTGACCCCGGCAATTCCGTGCCAGCCGCGATGAGTTCAGAAATGGGCGTGCCTGTGGTGCTCGGACTGTTACCGACAAGTTCAAGCAAAGTTCATTCCTGACGCAGGGCCTGCATGGGGTCTACACGCGCGGCCCAGCGCGCCGGGACGAAGGTAGCAACCGCCGCAATCAGCAGCAGCACGACAGGCACGAGCACATACAATCCGGAGGCGGCGACGGGAAAATCGTAGAACATGGACTCGAAGAGCTTTGGCAGGGGTAGTGCGAACACGGTACCGATCGCCGCACCGATGGCTGCGATCTTCATGCCTTCACCAACCACCATGCGCACAACGTGCGGTTTCCCTGCACCCATGGCCATCCGGATGCCAATCTCGTGGGTGCGCTGGCCTACGGAATAGGAGATGAGCCCGTAAATGCCGATCGCCGCGAGGGCGAGCGCAAGCAGGGCGAACAGGCCCAAAATCTGTGAGAACAATGTGTCACCTCCCTTTTGCCGGTCGAGCACGGCGTGCATGGTCATCACAGCAGAGAGTGGAAGCTCCGCGTCCACTTGAGCAACGGCATACCGCAGGTTCGGGGCGGAGCTGCCGGGGTCGGCGCTGGTGCGAAGCATTACCGAGAACGAAGACAAAGGCCGTTGCAAGAAGGCCTCGTAGACCGCGGGCTCGTCACGGGTGGCTGCAGAAAAAGTTTTGACGTTGCCTACGACTCCGACGACCTCGCTCCATTCCGCCGTAGTGCGGGGAACGTCCAGACGAATTTGCTTGCCGAGTGGGTCCTGGTCCTGGAAGTAGCTCTGCACAAATTTTTGGTTGACCACAACAACGCGCCGCACCGAGTTGTTATCCATTTCGGTGAAGAGGCGGCCGCGGAGCAGCGGAACGCCGGCCGAGTCAAAGAATTGGCTAGTCACGACACTGTCAATCACTGTCCGCTGTTCGCTGTTCGGGAGGTCCGGCTGATCTTTGATGTGGAAGGCGAACTTGCCCGGACCGGTGGCGGGCAAGTCCGACGTGACAGCAACAAACCGAGTGTCAGGAATTTGGTGAAGCCGTGAAATTACCTCCTTTACGAATTGCATTTGCTGCAGCGGCTGTTTGTAGCGGGCCTCGTCAAGCGTGATATTGGCTGTCAGGAGATGATCAGGACTGAACCCCAGATTCTGATGACCGGTGATAAAGATTCCGCGAATCAGGACGGCCGTGCCGATCAGCAGGATCAGTGCGAGAGCTACTTCGCCAGCCACCAAGACCGTGCGAAGGCGAGTTTGCGAACGACCCGCGGACGCCGAGCGACTCTCGTCCTTCAGGCTGGTATTCACGTCGGTTCGCGAGGCGTTCAACGCAGGCGCCAAGCTACAGAGCACGGCTGAAACCAGAGAGATCGCGGCGCCAAAGAACAGGACATTACGATCGAGTGTGATGGGTACAGCGCCGATGTATTCGTTGAAAGCCATCCTTGCCTGAATAAATCTGATGCCTCCATAGGAGAGCAGCAGGCCGGTAGTTCCGCCGAGACCCGCAATCAATAAACCTTCTGTCAACAACTGCCGGACGATACGGAAGCGTCCGGCGCCAAGAGATATTCGAATTGCCAATTCCTTTCGGCGACCTGCTGCACGCGCCAACAGCAAACCAGCCACGTTGGCGCAGGCGATCATCAATACGAATCCAACGGTCGTCATCATGATCGCCAAGCCGTTGCGAATACCGAACGTGTAGATAACGAAGTCCGGTAACGTGCGCGTCGCAGCGCCCCAACCCTTTTCGACCTGAGGAAAGTCTTCTGCGGCGCGTTGCGCCAGAGTCACAAATCGAGCGCGAGCCTGCGCAAGGGTGACTCCCCGTTTGAGGCGCCCGAACAAATAAAGCGAGCGATCCTTGCGCGCGTCAACAGTCTGGTCGGCGGGGCTCAGCACCAAAGGTGTCCACAATTGCGGGATAAATCCCAGCAGCTGGAAATTTTTCTGCATCACGCCGACAACGGTGTAATCCTGACGGTTCAACCGGACACTACGACCCACGACGGTTGAATCGGCGGCAAAACGGCGCACCCAAAGATCATGACTCAGGACAACCACGTGGTCGTGACCCGGCTGATCTTCGCCGTCCGCGAAAGTGCGTCCCATTTGCGGGGAGACCCCGAGCGCGCGGAAGTAGTTGGGCGTTACTGCTGCGGAACGCACCGATTCCGGTTGCCCGAATGCGGACTG
>DATFQQ010000395.1:0-4724 GCA_035264195.1 Candidatus Sulfotelmatobacter sp.
ATATGTCCATAAAATACGTGGGTTGAAGGATCGTGTAGGTAAAATTCTTTGACCTCAACCTGCTTTCAACGGTCCGCTTCGCTGATCGTAATGGGAACCCAGGTGTCATGGGAGGATAAGGAGGAAAAGAAATAAACACCAGGTGTTGTACTCCGGCTGCGCTTGCTGCTTCTGCTACATTGAGTTGGCCGGCAACATCAACCGTTTCGATGGAATCGCCTTCCTGGTGCGAAATGGTAGAGGTGGCAGTAGAAATAATCGCATCCACATTTTGAAACGTTCGGTACAGCGACTGTGGGTCTTTCATATCTCCTGTCACGGCTTCAACACCCAGCTCACTCAAGCCATTGATTTTTTCCTCTTGCGAAGATGTTCGCACCAGTCCTTTTACCTTTTTACCAGCGGCTGCCAGCTGACGGCAGACTTCCATGCCAAGAACACCGGTAGCGCCCACTACCAGCACTGTTGAGTTCATTATGCTCTTACGCGCCATTTGTTTGTTTTGTGTGCTCAGCATGCCTTCATGTCTCCTTTGTGCTATCGAGTTCTGGAACGGAGAGTCGCAGGGTCGAAGGACTTCACGACTCTTCGTCCCAAGTAAGTAAACTGCACGGCCCACCTGGGGTTGTGTCTCGGGCTTCGGCTGTGGGTCTAATTTGTTGAATTGTTCGTCAACGACAATACGAAACTGCGAGTGTCCCAATGAGAATCGCTAAGAAAAATGGCGAGAGTCGACTTCGAGGAAGCGCTCAGCCTGTGAGACAGATGTCGTCGCTATCTGGTGTTGCGTCCGTATGATCTCTGCCGCTCGCTCTCCGATAATCACACAGGGAGCCATGGTATTGCCCGTGGTCACGCGTGGCATAACCGAGCCGTCGGCGATGCGAAGTTTGTCTACGCCGTAGACTTTGAGGAAGCCATCCACCACACACATGTCGTGTCGGCCCATTTGGGCGGTTGACGTTTGATGCCAAAAGCTAAATGTTGTGTCGCGGATATAGTTTTCCAGCTTTGAACGTTCCAAGTCGGGAATGATCTCTCGCCTGACAAACGGACGAAGAGAGCTGGAGTTGCCTATCTCGCGACAAAACTCTAGACACGCCAAGGCTGCCTTCAGGTCACCTGGTTCATTGAGATAATTCGCTTCAATCCGAACGGGGTTGGCGGGATCGGAACCGGTAAGGCGGATACGACCACGACTCTTGGGCTGAACAACATTACCGATGAGAGCCCAACCACGCGCAGGAAGACCAAGATTTGCTGCATCCCCGGCGCTTAATACAGCCTGCAGGATCTGGAAGTCAGGGCTGTTTAAACTAGCCTCACTCTTCCCGTATATGACCGCATTCGGCACGAGACTCGTGGGTAGCGATTCCAAACAATCCCAGAGACAGAAAAAAGCGGGGTGGTCTTGGAACCCCTGTCCGACTCCCGGGAGATGTTGGACTATGGGGATTCCAAAGCGCCGGAGTTCGTCTTGGTCGCCAATGCCAGATTGCATGAGGACCTTCGGCGTGTGTATCGCACCAAGCGAGAGAACAACCTCGCGCCCAGCGCGAATGCGACGAGTGCGTCCTTCATAAGAAATCTCGACGCCCGTGGTTCGGTTGCCCTCGAAGGTTAGCTGTGTTACCAACGCGTGAGGGAGCACCGTGAGGTTTGGCTGGTCCATGCGCGGGAAGACGTACGAACGGAAAACGGATTGGCGTTTTCCATCGCGAATGCCGATGTCAGCAGCCGATGCGCCGCCATCGGCCTCCATAATACGTCCGTTTTGATTTTCAAAGATCGGAATCCCAAGCGAGCGTATTCCACCAAACAAGGCTTGAACGGCTGGGTTTGGATCGCGAGGCACCGGCCGGACAAATACTGGTCCGCCAGTTCCGCGATATGCTGGATCGGGTGCCCCCTGCCAGTCCTCGATGCGGCGATAAATATCAAGAACCGATTCATAGCCCCACGCGGGGTCCCCCGTTTCGGACGCAAAGAAGTCCCAGTCGCTCTTGTGACCGCGAGCCCAGATCATCGCGTTAATGCTCGATCCCCCGCCCAAAACCTTTCCCATGCCCATGGGAATGGCGCGGCTGTTGAGGTGTGGGTTTGGCTCGGCGTTGAACTCCCAGTATCTCTCGCTTCCGATATTCGTGACCCATTGGCGCGCATCCGTGACACTTGGTACGTCATCGTCGCCACCGGCTTCCAGCAACAGGACGCTTACAGCCGAGTTTTCCGCGAGACGACTTGCAACTACAGACCCCGCAGATCCTGATCCGCAAATAATGAAGTCATAGTGCGTGTTTAGGTTTGATCTGAGCTTTCTCTGATTCGCATGAACGCGTTCCGCAAACTTACCATCCAGTTGTGTTTCATTCTTGAAATTCATTTCAGCACTCCTTTGACAACGCAACCAGTAAACCGCGCGATGGAGAGTAACTTGTGTCTGCAACTCGGGTTCTGTGCGCAATCCTCCGGGATTGTGAACGAGGAATCGAGCTCACGCCGAAATAACAATTTCGCAACATCCGGTGCACCCACTTTGTTTCAAGCACAACACTGGGTCGGGGGAATGGCGTCTCCCCAGTGGACTTGCGAAACATTTCGGAGAATGAGCTGTAGTCAGCCCGCGCATCGCGCCATATCGCTGAGGGTCAGCTCGAATACCTGGGTCAGTTGACATTGCCCGGTTTCGCTACAGCGTCGACAACGATATGTCCTTCATGTTGGCATGCCTTGAATTCTTCGCTGCTAAGCGGCGGGGCAGGGCTTCCCGCGGGAACAGAGACGCAACGCTGGAACTCTTCGAAGCCTGGTGCCGAGAAAACAAATACAAGGCTGATATTCTCTTCTCCGGTGTTCTTCAAGCCGATCCAGGTCTCCGCCGGAATGAAGACAACAGATTCCGCATGAACATCGCGTTCTTCACTTCCGAGCCACACATGAGCCGAACCGGTCTGGATCAGGAGGATCTCGTCCTGTCCGATGTGTTTGTGCCGTGCAATCTGCCCGCCGGGAGGAATGGTCTCCGTGCCCAGAACCATATGACGGGACCCACCGTTTTGCGGGTCCACTTTGATCGTGAACTCCGCAGTCGGAATTGGCGTCTCGCGAGGCCGTCGGACGCGGTGTTCGCCATCGTCCTTCTCGAGAATGAGGGGCTTTGTTGCCACATCGGCTGCGAACTGCGCCGCTGCCTCAATTGAGAACACCCAGGCGCCTCCAACCAGCACCATAATGGCGCCCAATACAAAACAACTCCATCGCATAGGCTCCTGTCTCCTTTTCATACGCTGCTAGTGTTTGGTTCTGGCGCGTGCGATTATGCGAGGCTACACGCCAAGAGCGCAGGTAGGCCCCATGCACGGCCTTCATAACACCATGTCGGGGACCCTCATTTTTGTTTAAAACTCTGATAATGCGTCTGATCATCCGGATTTTTCGGTCTGCCGCAGTGGATCAAAGCTCTTGCAAAACAGAGTCGCACCGAGAGGCAAAGTGGGTGGGGCCAAAGTTTCTGAGGCTAGAACGATGACTTAAGCGGGAATCTGGGATGTTGGCAGCGGTACTGACTAGCCCGATGCTGCCGAAATTGCACTCGATGTTTTTGGTCGGACTAGAATCGAAGGCACCTCAGCTGACTTCTGAGTGCAATGCACTGCTAAGAACGCGACGTTACGTGCAAGGTCACTGCTATCAACGCAGGAAATCGTACCGGTATTCCGTCGGGCTGGCTCCGCACATCTGGCGGAATACACGGGCAAAGTGCTGCTGGGTCTTGAACCCGCAGGCGATGGCGACGTCCAGGACGCGCCCTTCGGCCGAACGCAACATCTCCTTCGCTTTCTGGACCCGATACCAGAGGAGACACTGGTGAGGAGTCTGACCGGTCGAGTTGCGGAAGACTTGGGAAAAATGCGCCGCGCTGAGCCCAACTGCCCGCGCCATTTCCTCAAGGCTTAAATCTTCCTCGATCTTCTCCTGCACCAATTCCTGAATCTTTCGCAATCGCGCGGGGCTCAGTCCGCCTCGATAAACTCGGACGCTATAGTCACGCACCGCATAACCGACGACAAGAGCCCGAGCAAGTGCCTGCTCGATAGAGTCGAGAAAAAGTCGCCCGCTAGGGAAGCCCGCGATTCTTTCCACGTCCACTGCTGTGGCCAGCGCACGCAATCGCGGATCCACGAGTTCGCGTTCGAGTCGCAGTTCTATTCTTCTCTCTCCGTCGTCGGCGGCGGCCATCAGCGCCTCGTCAGAAATGGTCATCGTTATATGTTTCATATCACACGCGCCGACCCAGTACTCAGATCGCGGTGGACACAATCCAATCAGGCCGGCATCGAACGTAATGCGTTGGAGGGCAGAACGTGTCGATCCGATCTCCATTGAGCCTGGACGCAACGTCATCCCCAAAATTTGCTGCTCGTTCAGTTTCAAGTAGGGCTCGTCAACCGGTCCGCGAGTCTCGAATCCAACCTTCATTGTCCTGACACTCCTTTTGAGAATTCGATGCTTTGTCGCTGAAAAAGAATTCCAGAGAATTCGATCCAATATCGCAGCTTTAGGTACAAGACAGATTCGCTGGGCTGTTCTGCTAATGCGAGAGGTCCCGAGTTGTCTGAGCAAAGATAACGAGGAGGATGCACGACTGCGAGAGCAGTCGTGCAGCCCAGAGAATTGTTGCCAATCGCAGAGTGTGAGGGCCTTGTTGTGGCAGAGGATAATCA
>DATFQQ010000396.1:0-72795 GCA_035264195.1 Candidatus Sulfotelmatobacter sp.
ATGAGGTATCGGCCGATGCCGATAGCAAGAATGCGAAGCAGATCATTAGAAGCCCACAGAGTCGTTTCATCGTTTCCTCGCCAACTTTTTCTGCGAAAGGCTATTCTCTTCGAACTTTGACCGGGATAGACTTGCTTCTGAGGGGCGGCTCTTCATTTGTCGTAGGTGCCCCCACCTCGTGGGAGAGGGAATTATGGCGCAAAGCAATGTTGATCAGGATACTTCGAAGGGTGCCATGGAAACCGAAAACCATGACACACCGGGGAACATCGGCATGCAGGAACAACTGGGACACCGAGACCAGGATCCGATGCTGAAAGATGCTGATACGGATTTCCCCGAGCCCGGTGAAAACCCGGAACACAGCGGGGAGCACCGAAAGAGTGCATAGAAATTGTTAGAAGAGAAGGGACAAGGCCTCCGCGATGGAGGCCTTTATCAGTTTCGACTCTCAGGGCAGTCTTACCGCAGTTCTTCCATGCAAGCATCCAGTACTTCCTTCGGTGGGCGCGTCATCGAATCCGGCAGGGTGGCGAGGGGCTGATCTACCACGTTCAGCAGATCGATAAAGTTGGGAGCCTCTGGGTTAACGTAGAACACTCCTGTTAAAACTTCGCCTTTATCGTGCGCTTCCGTGAGACGTGTGATCGCACCAATCTTGTTGGTGGGATCGTAATCCTCTTCGAGCTTGCGCAGTTGCAGTCGAGATCCGTCGTGCATCGTAACCTGGATTGTTGATCCGGGATCGTATTCTACGTCGATGTCCTCAAAGTGCGGGACGAAGCTAACTTCCTGCAATGTTTCTTCGTGCTCCTTCACGTACTTGTAAGACTTGGTCGATCCTTCATGATCGTTAAAAGTCACACACGGAGAGACCACATCGAGCATGACCGTGCCTTTGTGCGCGATTGCGGCCTTGAGCATTGCGCTGAGCTGACGCTTGTCGCCTGAGAAAGAACGGCCCACCAGTGTGGCTCCGAGTTGGATGGCCATGGCGCAAGTGTCAATCGGTGGAAGGTCGTTCAGCACACCTGATTTGAGCTTCGATCCGAGATCGGCCGTTGCCGAGAACTGTCCTTTGGTAAGGCCGTAAACGCCATTGTCTTCGATGATGTAGATAATCGGCAGATTGCGGCGCATGAGATGGATAAATTGCCCGACGCCGATCGAAGCGGTGTCGCCATCGCCGCTGACGCCGATGCAGACGAGCTTGCGGTTGGCGAGCAGCGCACCGGTCGCAACCGAGGGCATGCGTCCGTGAACCGCGTTGAAGCTGTGCGAACGGCTCATGAAATAGGCGGGAGTTTTTGACGAGCAGCCGATACCGCTGGGCTTGATCACGAACTCAGGCTCGACGCCCATCTCGTACATGGCCTCGATGATGCGTTCGGAGATCGCGTTGTGACCGCAACCTGCGCATAGGGTCGTCTTGCCGCCCTTGTAGTCGATGACAGTAAGGCCGATGCGATTGGTCTTTGGGCCGGGTGTGGCTGCGCCGGGCTCAACGCTGGTGGTTCCCATCTATTTGCCCTCCATGCTGGTCAGTTCGTCGGTGATGGACCGCGCATCGAGCGGCAGTCCTGTGATGTGGGCGATGCTGCGGAGCCGGGTTGTCAACTCCGGCTTCAGATCCAGTCTGAGCAGGCTGAGCATCTGGGCATCGCGGTTTTGTTCGACGAGATAGACACGCTCATGCTGCTCCACGAACTCGTGCACCTCGCGGGTAAACGGATACGCACGCAGCCTCAGATAATCGGTCTCGATGCCGTACTCCGCGCAAAGCTGGTCGCGACTCTCGGTGATGCCCCAGTGCGACGTACCATAGCCAATGATGCCGATCTTCGCGTTATTTCCCTTAGTAATTTCGGGACGCGTAACGAATGAGCGCGCAGTCTCGAATTTCCGATTCAGGCGCTCCATGTTGTTCTCGAAATCGTCCGCACGCTCGCTATATAAGGCTTTTTCGTTGTGGCCGCTGCCGCGAGCGAAATAAGCAGCGGCAGGGTGCGACGTGCCGGGCAGGGTCCGGTAACCAATGCCGTCGCCATCAACGTCTTTGTAGCGAGCGAATCCACCCAGACGATCAAGATCTTCCTTGCTCAGAACCTTCCCGCGCTTAATCGGAGTTGTTGGGTACGGGAACGGATCGGACATCCAGTTGTTCATCCCGAGATCCAAGTCGGACATTACGAATACGGGCGTCTGAAATTGCTCCGCTAAGTTAAAGGCATCCGTCGCCATGGTGAAGCACTCTTCGACGGAGCAGGGGATCAGCATGATGTTCTTGGTGTCGCCGTGCGAAAGAACTGCCGTCGAGAGAATGTCGCCTTGCGAGGTTCGCGTGGGAAGCCCAGTGGACGGGCCAACGCGCTGAATATCCCAAATCACAGCAGGAACCTCGACATAGTACGCAAGGCCGGCGAATTCCGCCATGAGCGAGATGCCGGGGCCGGCAGTTGCCGTCATGGAGCGTGCGCCTGCCCAGCCTGCGCCGATCACCATTCCGATTGCCGCGAGTTCATCTTCCGCCTGCACGATGGCGAAGGTGGCTTTGCCATCGGGACCGATACGGTACTCCTTCATATATTCGATCATCGTCTCGACCAGGGACGATGAAGGAGTGATCGGATACCAGGTGACAACTGTGCATCCAGCAAACATGCAGCCGAGGGCGGCGGCAGAGTTACCGTCAATGATGATCTTGCCCGCGGTCTTGTCCATGCGCTCGATGTAGAACACACCGCGTTTTTCGAGATTCGCCTTGGCGTATTCGAATCCAGCCTGCGCCGCTGCCAGATTCAAGTTGGCCGCCTTTACCTTTTTCGCGAACTGCTTGCGAATCGCTTTTTCAACCTCGGCCATGTCGATCGTCAGCAGACTGGCCACGACGCCGACATAGACCATGTTCTTCACAAGCTTGCGAAGCTTGGCTTCAGGGCAGACCTGAGCGACGATCTTGTCGTAAGGAACGGAGTAAAAGATGAGATCGTTACGAAGTTTATGCAGAGCCAGGGGATCGTCATACAAAACGGAGGCGCCCGGAGCCAACGCCATCACATCTTCCTGCGCGGTCTCAGGATTCATGGCTACCAGGAAGTCGATCTCTTTCTTGCGTCCGATATAGCCGTTCTTGTTGGCGCGAATTGTGTACCAGGTGGGAAGTCCGGCGATATTCGACGGGAACATGTTCTTGCCGGAGACAGGAACACCCATCTGAAAAATGCTGCGTAGCAGGACTGTATTTGAACTTTGCGAACCGGAACCGTTCACCGTCGCGACCTGAATGCTCATGTCGTTAACGATGCGCTGCTTGCCCGTGCCTCCAGCAGATCCGCGGGGCACGACATCCGTAGTGGCCATCCCAACACCTTCCTTTTCAGTCAGCGAGCCGAACCCGATGGCCCGTTGTTATGGATTGCGAAGGAGGAAACAATGTCATTATACGGCGGCTTGGCCCGCCAGTCGCGGTCAACCGCCCAGCAATCGCCCGGAGGAACCTGCTTTCGAACGTGGGAAACGAGCGCGGACTCACTATCCGGTCTTGTAGAACTGGGCGATCGTCCGGAACTTATTATATCGTGATGCGACCAGTTCGGCGGGAGGCAGCTTCTTCAGTTCGGCGAAGTGTTTCTGCAAGCTGGCATCGAGCAGGTTGGCAGCCGCTTCGTAGTCACGATGGGCGCCGCCCTCCGGCTCGGGAACGATATCATCGATACAACCAAGTTCGCTAAGGTCGGAGGCGGTGATGCGCATGGCCTCAGCGGCAAGTTCTTTCTTCGTGGCGTCCCGCCACATGATGGCCGCACAGCCTTCCGGCGAGATCACGGAGTAGATGGAGTTCTCCATCATGAGAACGCGGTCGGCCACGGCGATGGCTAAGGCGCCGCCGCTGCCGCCAACACCAATCACGGTGGCGATGATCGGCACTTCCAGCCTCGCCATTTCCCTCAAGTTGTAGGCAATGGCCTCCGCTTGGCCCCGTTCCTCGGCATGGATCCCAGGGTAGGCGCCATCGGTGTCGACGAGCGTGAAAATCGGACGACGGAATTTTTCCGCAACCTGCATGACGCGGATCGCCTTGCGATAACCTTCGGGGTGCGGAGTGCCGAAGTTGCGGTGAACCCGCTGCTTCATGTCGCGGCCCTTTTGCGTGCCGACGATGAGGACTTCGTCCCCATGGAAGCGGGCCATGCCGCAGACGATTGCGGGGTCGTCGCCGAAGCTGCGATCACCGTGAATCTCGCTGAAATCGCTGAAAACGCGCTCGATGTAGTCGAGTGTCTGAGGCCGTTGGGGATGCCGCGCCAGTTCCGTCTTCTGCCAGGCTGTGGACGGCGTATTCATCTCGCGGCGAAGGGTGTCGATGCGTTCCTGCAGCCTGGTGATCTGCCGGCGAGTCGCCTCGTCGGTCTCGCCAGATTCCATCTCGGCGACTTGACGTTCAATCTGCTCCAGTTCCTGCTGTACTTTTTCGGTGGCCGCCATCGGTGGATCGGCGCCTAAAGGCGCTCGTCAATCATCGTCCTTACGGCGCGGCTTAAGCCGCGCCCTTTCAAATTACTGACGCTTACCTATCTAACTGATTATACGGACGCTGCCGCGCCCGCATAACTGTTCGACCCGGGCGATAAAACTACGGTCTGGAATCACATTATAGCCTGCGGCTTCCATGACCACCATGAAATCGCCCTCACGCTCCACATCGAACAACACCTTGGCTTCGCCTTTTCGCTCCAGAAACAGGCTGTGCAGGCTGTCGATAGTGGCCTCGCCCGAGGTCTCAAGGGGGATGCGAACACGAATCGCACGAGGCAGAGGAACTTTGGCGTCTTCGAGCGGCATGATCTCGGCGGCTGTGATTTTCGGATTTGCGCCTTCTTCGATGCGGACGCCAGCCTTCACCAGCACTGGAACTTCGAGTTTGACTTTCTCACCAATGCGCTTGAAAGCCTCGGGGAAGACGATCATATCGATTGAACCGGACATATCCTCGAGGGTGGCTTGCGCATAGAAGTCGCCCTTCTTGGATTTGAGCACACGAACGTTGCTGATGATCCCGGCAGTGACTATGGTCTCGTCTTTGCCGGTGGACTTGGTCATCGCAGAGAGGTCTTCGATGGAGAGCGCCTGCAAGTCTTGTAGTTTGTCCTTGTACTTTTCGAGCGGATGTCCCGTGATGAAGAACCCCAGGATCTCTTTCTCGGCGGCTAAGCGAATATGCTCATCCCAGTCAGGGATATTCGGCAAACGGTCTTGCGGCGTCTCGGGTTCTTCCAACTGGAACACACCGAAAAGGCCATGCTGGCCGGACTCGGCGTCGCGCTGGGCCTTTTGCGCCTGCTCCATGGCTTTGTCGAGAACCGCGATCAGTTGGGCGCGGCGGCCGAGAGAATCCATTGCACCGCTCTTGATGAGCGACTCCAGCACCCGTTTGTTCAGAAGACGAAGGTCGACATTCTCGCAGAATTCGAAGATTGACTTAAATCGCCCCAGTTTCTTGCGGGCAGCCACGATGGATTCGATGGCGTTACCGCCGACGTTCTTTACCGCTGCGAGGCCGAAGCGGATGTTCTCTCCGTGCGGAGTGAAGTTCGCGTCCGAGACGTTAATGTCTGGGGCCTCGACTGCGATGCCCATTTCTCGGCATTCGTTGATGTACTTGACCACGTCGTCAGTCGATCCGGTGACCGAGGTCAATAGAGCGGCCATGAATTCGACCGGATAGTGGGTCTTCAGATACGCGGTGTGGTAGGCGAGCAGGGCATAGGCGGCGGAATGCGATTTGTTGAAGCCGTATCCGGCGAACTGGGCCATCAGATCGAAGATCTTCTCGATCTTTTTGGGTGGATACTTGCGGTCGGACGCACCCTGGATAAAGCGCTCGCGCTGCATCGCCATTTCTTCTGGCTTCTTTTTGCCCATGGCGCGGCGGAGGAGGTCGGCGTCTCCGAGGGAATATCCCGCCAGCCGGTTGGCGATCTGCATGACTTGTTCCTGGTACACGATCACGCCCAGCGTTTCGGCCAGGATTTCTTTTAGCTCTGGAAGGTCGTATTCGACTTTCTTGCGCCCGTGCTTGCGGTCCACGAAGTCGTCGATCATGCCGCCCTGAATCGGGCCGGGGCGGTACAGGGCGTTGAGAGCGGTGAGGTCTTCGATGGAATTCGGCTGGTATTTCCGCAGCACGTCGCGCATGCCGTGCGATTCAAACTGGAACACACCGGAGGTAAGGCCCTTGTGGAAGACACTCTCGTAAGTTTTCTGATCCTCAAGGGGTATGTCATCGAGTGTAAGAGGAACCGGCTTGGGCCAGTTCTCCTCGCCGCTTAGAACTGGCATGCCAGCGTCTTTGGCATGTGTTTGAGCAATCAACTTCAACGCGTCGGTAAGAATCGTGAGTGTCGTCAGGCCCAGGAAGTCCATCTTCAACAGGCCCATCTTCTCGATGGCGACCATGTCGTAGGCGGTGACGATTTCGTCGTTCTTAGTGCGATGCAGCGGCACGAGATCCGTCAGAGGGCGAGGGGAGATGACAACGCCGGCCGCATGCACTCCGGAGTTGCGAACCAGGCCTTCGAGTTTCTTCGCGGTTTCGAACAGCTCTCGAATCTGCCCATCTTTTTCGATCGCTTCACGTAGCGGCGGCGAATCTTCGATGGCTTGTTCCAGCGTGATATTGAGCTGGGTGGGAACCATCTTGGCGATGCGGTCAACATCCGCGTAGGGAATGTCCATGGCGCGGCCGACGTCTTTGATAGCAGCCTTCGCGGCCATGGTGCCGAATGTGATGATCTGCGCTACATTGTCACGGCCATATTTTTGGGTGACGTAGTCGATGACTTCACCGCGGCGGTTCATGCAGAAATCGATGTCGATATCGGGCATGGACACGCGCTCGGGATTCAGGAAACGCTCGAAGAGCAGTTCGTGTTGCAGTGGGTCAATGTCTGTGATGCCGAGTGCGTACGACACGAGCGAGCCGGCAGCCGATCCGCGGCCCGGACCGACTGGAATTCCACGCTCTTTGGCGTAGCGGATAAAGTCCCAAACTATAAGAAAATAGCCTGGAAACTTCATCTGCTGGATGATGGCAAGTTCGCGCTCTAGTCGCTGCTCATAATCGGTCAGCGAATGCTTGAGTTTTCCTTGTTCGTGCGCCGGACGAAGCGTGTCCAGCCGGCGGGCAAAACCTTCACGCGTTACATGAACGAAGTAGCTATCAATTGTGTATCCCGGCGGGACCTCGAACTGCGGAAATGGGTTCGGAATCTTCTCGATCTTAAGGTGGCAGCGTTCGGCAATGTCGAGAGTGCGCGAGAGGACGTCGGGTGAATCCTTGAACACGCGGTACATCTCGCTGGCGTTCTTGACGAAAAACTGCGTTCCCTCGAACTTCATGCGGCCGGTGTCGCGGATCGACTTGGCCGTCTGAATGCAGACCATCACGTCTTGCGCGTGGGCATCGTCTTCGCACAGATAATGGCTGTCGTTGGTGGCGACGAGCGGGAGGCCCAGTTCTCGTTCTAACTGGAACAAGCCGGGGTGGATGCGGTGCTCCATCTCGAGCCCCTGATCCTGAATTTCGAGGAAGAAATTGCCCTTGCCAAAGATCTCGGAGAACTGGCCTGCGGCGGTCCGCGCCGCTTCGTAGTTGTTCTCCATCAGGCGCTCGGCGACTTCACCTTTCAAGCAGCCGGACAACCCGATAAGCCCGCGCGAATGCTCTGCGAGGAATGCCTTGCTAATTCGTGGCTTGTAATAAAAACCATGAAGCGATGCTTCAGAGGTGATTTTGACGAGATTGCGGTACCCTTCTTCGTTTTCAGCCAGCACCAAGAGATGGTTATAGGTGTCGCCTTCGGGGGCGGCGCGGTGGTCGTCCTTCTTGCAGACGTAGAGTTCGCACCCGACAATCGGCTTGACTCCATGCTTGTGAGCAGCGTTCACGAAGTGCACGGCGCCGAAAATGTTGCCGTGATCGGTCATCGCCACGGCTGGCATGCCTAGCTGCTGTACACGCTGGCACAGCTTTTCGACATCACACGCGCCATCAAGCAGGGAATAGTCGGTGTGCAGGTGCAGGTGGACGAATTGGGACATGGGCTTGATCGTAGTCTAACGCAAGCGTGTCGGAGGACGGATGTGGATGACTGTGCGTTTCAGGGCTTTGCTCAGGAGAGGATGAAAGCACGGATTGCCCCACCTCCCCGCCTGGGAAGGTGGGGCAGTGTGCCGTTTAGTGCTGAACTGCGGAAACTGGCTTCATTCCCGGACGCGGCACTGGTGCTTTCAATGCCGGCGCCGGTTTCTTTTGCTTGGCCATGGCTTTAACTCGCCGCATCGTGTCAGGATGGTGACTCCAAGCGATGCCCTTCTCGGCCGGTGCTCCGTACAACTCCGGATGCAAGTAGAAGCCACGCTCGCGGGCGTTCTTTGGCACTTCGACCACGAGCGGGTGAGCCTTAGCGAATGCGTCCTGGCGAACGGCGGTGATTTGCCAGGAAACATCGACATTGGGCTTGTCCGTCTTGATCGCGAATCGATTGCCCGAAACGCGCTGGCTCACGATCGCTTGCGCGAACTGCCCTATCACGGTGAGTTGATAGCGGAAGTCCGTATTGATCGCTTCAAACCAATCGGGGAGTTCAACTTCAGCATTGGCCTGAGAGTCGGTCGTGACATTCCCGGTATAGATGTTCATCATTTCCGACGATTCAACGGATGCATGGTAAAGGTACTTGTTCGCTGGATCCACGGGATGGTCGATCTTGAAGTCCTTGATACCCGCGTCAACCGCACCCGTAACGATGATGTCGCCTTCGAAGAACGCTGCGGAATCGCTACCGCCGAAGACTTCGAGACCGAAGCCGCCGAACGACGAATTGCCGCCGGTAAAAAAGCCTCCTGTGCCATCAGCCTCTTCGAATCCGCCCTGTCCGCCGGTGGCTACAACGCCGTTGCCCGAGGTCGAAGCGAAGTTATTACCCTGACCGCCTGCACCGCCAGTGGCATCCACGCCGTCTCCGCCGAACAGGAACTCGGAGTCACCGCCAACAGCAACCACGCCCGCGCCTCCATTGCCATCGGTGACAAAGTCGCCCACCTCTCCGAATCCACCAAACGCCGAAATTCCGACTCCGCCGTTGCCGTTTCCGGCTGAGCCGCCGGAAGCGTTGATCGCGTTGCCACCATTCCCGCTGACGTTCAGTGTTCCTCCGCTACCACCTTGTACTGTGAGACCAACGCCTCCGGCTGCGAGGCCATTGGGGTCGGCAGACGAACCGATCGCTTCAAGAGCGGGCACGCCTGCGCCGCCAGAGGTCGCATCAGGAGGGGCCACCAGCAAGGCGAAGCCACTACCCGACCCCGTGACCTTCTGGTTGTTGGTGAAATTGTTGGCCGAGGCCAACTGGGGGACCTTGGTCGTGTCGAGATTCAGGGTCACGTTGCCTGCCGTTCCTCCGCCGGTTAAGTCGGTTCCGGCGAATACAGCGGTGATGGTGCCGGTCCCAGTACTGCCGCAATTCCACGCAGTTCCGCTAAACAGAAGGACCTGATTTGCGGCGCAAGGTTTGAGCCCGATCGTGAACGTGCTGCCCAAAGTCATTGCTCCGGGGGCCGTGATGCCTCCAGCGGTATTTGCATTGAGCGTGATGTGAGAGTTTTGCAGCATCGCGTTCGTTACACCCGCTGCAGCGACTTTCAAGCTGAGCGTTCCACTGGTGCCTCCGCCGGCGAGTCCGCTGCCGCTCGCGGTTGTGATACCTGTGACGGTGCCCGTGCCCGGGAACTTTTGTCCGCTGATGAATGTTACGGTGCCGGTGCTGCTGATCTTGAAAGCCGTGCCACTGACCGCGAGAGTGTTGTCGGTGCTTTTTGGAAACAGGGTCAGTGTGTCACGAACGTCGCTCTTGCCGTTGACGTCGAGCTTAGCCGCCGGTGTAGTTGTGCCGATGCCGACTTGCAAAGTCTTCTGGAAAATCACCGAATTGATGATGTCGCTCGCCGTATCCCACATGGGGATGAAGTTCAAGGTGCCTTTACCTGTGACCGTAGGATTCGCCGGGGGGACCGCCTTGCTGGTGCTCGGTACGGTTGGAGTCGATGCGCTGCCGTGACTTTGGCTTGCAGCCCGTTGCGGCGAGTTGGCTAAAACAAAGGCCGAAGGTGGTAGTCCGCCGATCGTCTCTGCGTCTCCTGCTTTCAGCGCGTAGGGAACGGCCACCAGCAGAACACGCGGCTGTTCCTGCTCTCCCTCGATTTGTATCCCCAGCCACCGCGCTTCGCCGTTGCTGAACGAGTCTGCCAGGGAGCCCTCAGCTTTGGTCACACCCAGCGTGACCGTGTACCGCCCGCTCTTATCCGGTGTGATGTTCTGCGTTTCGATCCAGACTGACGAGCCACCTTGTTCTTCCTTGTAGAGAGAGAACGTCACACCGGTTACGCCAGTGAGGGGCTTACCGTTCATGTCGCGGAGGACGCCGTTGTAGTTGATCAAGCCGGGAATGCCGTTGCTTGAAGCGTAAGCGGACGCCGTCCCAACGGGAGCGCTTTCCTGCGCGGAGCCAGCCAGGGTCACGAAACACATTGCCGCCATCAGGCTCAGTCTGAGCCCTAAAGTTTTGAATCTCATGTTTTCAATCTCCTGTGAGGTTGCGTCTGCGCTTCACCTGGGCTAGACGGTCTGAAATGAGTAGCTATGTCGAAGCCTCTTACACGCGACAAGAGCGAATTGCGTCTTTGGCTGCTTGTTTTGTGAAGTTGCCAGCTAGCGCCTCGGAAATTTGCCCCACTGGTTATCGCGCAGGCCAGGGTGAATACGACCGCACTCGTTGCAATAGTGCGAGGAAGATATAGTTCGTTACAGAATTTTTGGTTGGCCGAGGGCGAGCCGGGTTTGGCGTCGATGCTTCAGCCACGGAGCTTGATTTTGCCTCGGGCAACCGTCATTATGACGGACGGCAAAAAGGCCGAAATTGCAGAGGAGCCACAGCATGAAGAGATTTCTTGCAGCATTGATGAGAGTTGCACTCGTAGGTTGCGGAGCGGGGATTTTGCTCATCACGGCCAGTGCTCCAGGTTTCGCGCAGAGTCTGGAGGGCGTTTTCAACGGGCACCGAATCATTATCCCGTCGTCAAGCATTCCGCAGAGCGGACGTCATCATACGAACTACTTCTTTGTGGACTCTGACAAGCCAGCGCCGCAGCCCCCTCCGGGAGTTGAAACGCCTGGTTCGGTGGCGTGCGTTTATCAGTTGGTAAGTGGTCCCGCTGGGTGTCCGGTCGCCACGAGTACCGCGTTGCCCACTGGCGGATGGGGAGCGATTGCGATTGTGGACGCCGGTGACTATCCAACCGCCGCAGCGGACCTTGCTGCGTTCTCGACTTATTACGGAATTCCTGCGGCAGACCTCAACGTGACCTGGCCAGGAACGAAGAAGCCTCCGGTCTACTCCAACTGGCTGGTGGAAGAGGCGTTGGACATCGAGTGGGCTCACGCGATGGCTCCGCAGGCCAAGATCTATCTGGTCGAGTCCTATCAAGTGAACACCGATCCCACCTGGGCAGCCGTTGTCCTTGCCGCGAGGCTAGTCGCCCAGGCTGGCGGTGGCGTGGTCAGCATGAGTTGGGGTGATCCCGAGGTGAGCCAGGAGCTGACTTGGGACAAATACTTCACGCAGAAGGGTGTGGTCTTTTTTGCGGCGAGCGGTGATTTCGGATTGGGTGTCAGTATCTATCCAGGAGCGTCGCCCAATGTTGTGTCTGTCGGGGGCACGTACTTCAATCGCGACCGGAATGGCAACTTCGTCAACGAGGTCTATTACTCCGGCGGGGGAGGTGGCGATTTGAGTCCATATGAACCACGGCCGGCATATCAGAACGGCGTCGCCGGGGTAGCGGGATCACAGCGGGGTTATCCGGACGTCGCTGCCGATTACTGTTGTGCACCCATTTACCTGCAGGGAGGTTGGTATTCAGTCGGCGGTACGAGTTGGGCATCGCCTACGTTTGCAGGAATCGTGAACGCCGCGGCTCACAAGGCCAGGAGCAGCGTACAGGAGTTGACGGCGATGTATAAGGAGCTGGCGAACTCGACTCTGTATAAGGAGAACTTCAACGATATCACGCAGGGTGGTTCCCAGTGCAAAACGGGATTTGATATGTGCACGGGAATAGGTTCACCAAAGACTTATGGAGGAAAATGAGGGGACAGCTGCGATTAGTCAGCACCGGCCGCGGCGGCCTGAGCTTTTTGCAAGAGCCTCCGAGCTTGGTTGATGAGTTCGGCGACTTCGAAAGGCTTTACAAGATAGGGCACATTGCTTTCCTGTAAGAACGTCCGTCCCTCGCTTGGTTCCAGGGTGTTGGAGAACGTGTAGAGAACGTGCTTCTCCATCGTGGGACAGTTCTGCTTGAGCCAGGGATAAGATTCCTGGGCGTTCCATTCGCCCGCCATCTTGCCGTTCATGATGACGGCGTCGAAGGGCTCGGAGAGCAGGCGAGTCTTTACGTCCTCCGCATTCTTAGCGGTTACTACTGTCGCACCAGCGCCGGCGAGAACATCGCGCTCAAATTCCAGAACAGCTTCTTCTTCTTCCACTAGCAGCACGCGACCATGGACCGCCGCTTCGTGTGGGCGTGCGGTAGTCTTGACCTCGTCCCCCTGGGCCGTTACCTCTGTCGCTGGCAGCTTGACTTCGATCATGGCTCCGCCATCAGCGTTGTTGTTGGCTGTGATGTCGCCGCCGTGTTCCTTGACAATGCCGTAGCAGATACTGAGGCCGAGCCCTGTACCTTTGCCAACACTCTTGGTTGTATAGAAGGGGTCGAAGATTCGCTTGGGATCTTTAATTCCGGCGCCATCGTCGCTGAATTGCGTGCAGACGTGGCCATTCTGCGTGGTCACGCTGATCTTCAGGGAACCATTACGGCCAGTTTCCAGAATCGCATCGACGGCGTTGTTGATGATGTTCAGGAAGACTTGTTCGATTTGATGAGGATCGGCGACGACCATTGCCGGTTCTAATGGCAGGTTGATTCCTACCTTGATGTTGTTGATCTTCAGGTCGTAGTCGCGCAAGGCGAGAGTCTCTTCCAGCACCTTGCGGATGTCGACTTCGTCACGCTGCGGCTTGCGCTGACGGGCAAAGGATAGCAAGTTCTGCACGACACGATGGGTCCGTTGCGCTTGCTTGAAGAGCTTGCTGACGAAATCCTGCGCGCGCTGGTTCAAACCCTCAGTCTCAAGAAGTTGTGCGTATCCTAGGATGGCCGTTAATGGATTATTGAGTTCGTGGGCGACCCCGGCAATGAGCTGGCCCACCGCTGACATTTTTTCGCTTTGGAGTAACTGCTCTTGGGTCTTACGCAGATCTTCATATGCGCGGCAGGTTTCTTCATAGAGCCGCACTTTTTCGATCGTGGTCGCCAATTGGCGGCTGATCGCCACCAACAGGTTTTCGTCGTTCGACGAATACTGATATCCAAGGTTGCTGCAGAGTCCCATCAGCCCTACCGGACTATCTTTTGCCCAGAAGAGAACCCAGATCCATGCGCGGTCGGAATCGGAGCGCATGAACTCGGCGACGTTCGGTGGCAAATGCGGCAGATATTCGGCCGTTACCACTTCGGCGCGAGAGCGCATCACCAGATCACCGAAGCCATCGGCGAATGTCATTTCGGCCGCGCGTACTTTGTCGCGGCTGCGCGGTCCCCACGCCGCCCGGCGGCGGTAGATCGGGCTATCCACGTCGGAAAGGTAGACCGTACCACTCTCCGCACCGAATAGGGTGACGACCTGGCGGAGCGTGAGGTTCAGAATTTCGTCCAAGTCGAACGACTGTGCCGCCACCACTGCCATCGCGTTCAGGGCGTTGAGTTCGCGATTGCGCCGCTGCATTTCATCCTCGGCGCGCCGTTTCTCAGTCATGTCGAGGACGAATCCTTGATAGCGCTCCACGTTGCCCGTCGCATCCCGGGTCGCGAAACTGCTTTCTACAGCGAGAAGCAAGGTGCCATCTCGTCGGCGCAGAGTGACCTCGAAGTTGCGAACGTAGTTGTGAGCTTCGATCTCGCGGCGGAAGAGATCGCGTTGCTTGGGATCCACGCAAATTTCCGTGTCCAGATTCAGGACCAGCAGTTCGTCACGATTGCTGTAGCCGAGCATGTGCACAAAGGCATCGTTGCAATCGATGAGACGTCCCTTGGGATCGGCTACATATACGCCTTCCTGAACCTGCTCGAACAGCAGGCGGTACTTCTCTTCGGCAGACCGGCGCGCGGTCGTGTCGCGCACGACGTGAATGGTGCCTTTCTGTTGGCTGCCTTGTTCGGTGTAAGAAGAGGTCGATACCACCGAGAATCCGCCGAAGCAAGGATCGGCGCCTTCGGTAAACTCTTCGTCGCCACCCATCGCGCAATAGGGACAGCCGCTCCATTCTCCGTAGGTGTGCGGAAGCACAGATTCACATGAGCTGCCGATTACGTCCGCGGGAGCTTTTCCAATTTGTTCCAGCAGAACCTGATTTGCCTTGATAATGCGGTATTCGGAATCGTGAGCCAGAATCACGTCATGGATCGAATCGAAGGTGTTCATCCACTGCCGCTGTGAACGCAGAACCTGCTCGAGCAGGCGGAAGTTTTCGATCGCGAGCGCCAGTTGCCTGGCACAAGCTTGGATGAAGTCCAGTTCTTCCGGAGTCCATTGGCGTGCTACAGAAGTTCCCAGCAGCAATACTCCGATGGATGATTTGTTACCGACTACCGGTACAGTCACAACCTGGCGGATCTTTTCGGGTTGCAGGCATTCTGCCGGTTCTGTGGCCGCCTTGTCAGACTTGGTGATTTGAGGTTCGCGCTTTTCCCAGAGTTTGGTGACGTTCTCTGTGATCTCCGCCAGGCCTGCGTCTCGCAGGAAGTCAGTCGACAGACCGGCTGCATGAGTCGCAACCAGATGCCCACTTTCCACCAGACGGAACCACGCGGAGCGGACGCGTAACACACGCTTTAGTTCATCGACAGCGCATTGCACGATGCTCCCATGTTGCTGAGCACTAGCGATGCTAGTCGTGATGGTCTGCATGGCGGTCAATCGCCGTCCCCGTAGCCGTGCTTGCTCGATCACCACGAGCAGCATGCTGACGCCCAAGGCAGTCTCGATGGCGAGGGAGGCTGCCGCCGGAATCTGATCGGTGAAAGGAGACCAATCGAGATGCAGCAGGGGTAAACAAAAAGCCAGCAGCCATGCGGAAGGCTCAAATCGTCCGCGTCGTGCGCGGAGCAGCGCGATGGCCGCTGTTAGAAGCAGGATGCGGTACCCGACTTCAACAGCCATGCGTATCGGGAGTGAGTCAGGCCACAGTAGAACCCGGGCTCCTGAAAAGCCCACCAGGATCGGCGTAATCACCGCGAGGGGAATGAATAAATCCCGAATGCGCGCATATAGCAGGATGGCACCAGCGAAGAGTCCGGCGGCCAACACAAACGAAGCCTGCACGACGACCAAATCGAACGGCGCAGGAATTCTGCCGCCGAACATGTGTCGAGACAGTTGAGAGGCGAGCAGCGCAGCCCAACCCACCAACCAGATCTTCAGGTAGTTTTCGCGAAAGGCACGCAGAGCCAGCAGGGAAGCGCCCAGCAAGATCAGCAGAGTCATCTCCACCGTAGTGGGCTTCACGATTCCGAGCCTTGCCGCCGAATTCCAGATAGACCAGAGGGATGCGTTCATCGCCTTGCGGACGTACGGATTCCTTGCTTCTGAATATCACGGTCAAGCAAATTCTCGATGGGGTTTCCGGACCTCAATGATTACTTTCGGAATCTCGCCGAACGGTTACAATCGCCGATAGACTTTCGTGTATTCCTATGGCAGATCGCATTCTTGTCGTTGACGACGAAGAGCCTATTCGCGAAATCGTCGCCTCGATGTTGGGGACCGCCGGATATCTCTGCAAACAAGCGGGTTCGGGGATGGAGGCGCTCGCGGTTCTGACCTCGGGCGAAGAGTTTGAGTTGATGCTCTCCGACCTGATGATGGCCGATCTTGACGGCATCGGTTTGCTCGAGCGGACCAAGGAAAAATATCCAGACATGCCGGTGGTGATGGTTACCGCGGTGCACGACATTTCCGTCGCGCTGGCGGCCATCCGCAATGGCGCTTATGACTATCTGCTCAAGCCGTTCGAGCGCGAGCAGTTGCTCAACACTGTGAGCCGCGCCCTAGAAAACCGTCGGTTGAAGGTGGAGAACCGCGCTTATCAGACGAATCTGGAAACGCTGGTCCAGGAGCGGACGAAGCAATGGCAGAATGCCATGGCGAACCTGGAGCGGTCTTACGACATCACGCTCGAAGCCCTGGGGGACGCGCTGGACTTGAAGGATGCGGAGACCGAGGGCCACTCGCGGCGCGTCACTTTGTTCACGATCGCAATCGCTCAGGCCCTGGGAATGCCCCGAGAGCAGATTGCCGTAATTGCGCGCGGCGCTTTTTTGCACGATATTGGCAAGATGGCAATTCCGGACGCAATCCTGCGCAAACCGGATAAGTTGAACCCCGAAGAAGTGTTGATCATGCAAGAGCATGCCTATCGGGGCTATCAGATGCTAAAGAAGATCCCGTTTCTTGCGGAAGCTTCGGAAATCGTCTATTCACATCAGGAGCGCTACGACGGCACCGGATATCCCCGCGGCCTGAAGGGAGGCGAGATCCCCCTGGGGGCGCGCATTTTCTCCATCGCCGATACTCTCGATGCGATCACTTCCGACCGTCCCTATCGTCCGGCGCAGTCGCTGAAAGCCGCGCGCGCGGAAATCGAGCGGTGGTCGGGAAGGCAGTTCGATCCTGAGATCGTCAGGGTGTTTCTCGAAATGCCCGACAAGATCTGGGAAGACCTGCGACGGGAGATAGACGGCCAGACCTATCGAGCCGCGTATTCCACAGGGGCTAAGGGATAAATTCGCTCGCTGGGGAGCGCAACTGTGAAGCGCAGCAATCCGCTACTAATATCCTTCGTTTGCGCCGTGTTTTTGGTCGCGGTGCTGGCGGCGGCCTGCGCCTTCCTGCGTCGAAGTTTTCTCCTCACCTCGGTGAGCGATATTGCCAGTGCCTTGCTGATGGCGGCCTCCTTGTTTTCGTTTGCGGTACTCGCGGGGAAAAGCAAGGGACGGATCCGTTGGTTCTGGACGCTGCAGGCGGCAGGCTGGGCGCTCTGGCTGTCGGATCAGTTCGTATGGATTTACTACGATCTGTACCTCGGCCACCAGATGCCGCCGATGCATCCGGCAGACTCCCTACTCTTCCTGGCCGGTGCCCCCATGATGGCCGGCCTGCTGCTTCGCCCGCATTTGGAACCGTCGGCGCGTAGTGCACGCCTGGGTGTCATGGATTTTTGCTTGCTCCTTCTCTGGTGGATCTACCTCTACATTTCCCTGGTTGTTTGCTGGCAGTATGTGTATCCGAATCAGGAAGGCTATAACCGCAATTTCGATCGGCTCTCGCTTGTCGAAGCGATTCTGTTGACGGCTGTATTGGTGGCGTTTTGGGCGGAGACATCTGGCAGATGGAGGAAGTTCTACGTTGCGCTCTGCGGCGCGGTGATCTTCAACTATGTTTGGTTCTTTGTCTTGAACCGTGCTCTCGAAAAAGAGGTGTACTTCACAGGCAGCTGGTACGACGTTCCTTATTCTGGTTCGTTTGCGCTCTATGCGGCCGCCGCTCTACTGGGATACGGGCTCGTTCCCTCACCGGAAACCACTGAGGGTTCCTATAACTCGTGGATGTCGAACCTGTCGGCAGTCGCGGTGTTATCACTGCCGATCGTGGCCCTATACGCCTTGCTGGATCCGCGACTTCCGAGCCAGGTATCTCGCTTTCGGGTGCTAGTCGCGCTCGCCACGATGTTCGTGATGGCCTTTCTGCTTTTCATAAAGCATCGCCGCCTTTACAGCGAACTGCGGCAGACCAATCTCGTATTGCAGGAAGCATCGCTGACCGATCCGCTGACGGGGCTTCGTAACCGCCGCTATTTTTCAGCAACGATCGAGGCTGATGTCGGTCAGACTTTACGTTCCCATACGGACAGACACGACCCGCACACGCGCGATCTCGTCTTTTATTTGATCGACGCCGACAATTTCAAGGAAGTCAATGACCGCTACGGACACGATGTCGGCGACACGGTGCTCATCGAAATGGCAAGACGGCTCAGTTCCTCCATTCGTCACTCCGACGTCCTAGTGCGATGGGGCGGAGAAGAGTTTTTGATTGTCTCGCGCTACACCGATCGCAACGAAGCGGAATTGCTGGCACGGCGCGTTCTCTCGGCAGTCGCTGATACGCCATTCCGGCTCGGTGGAACGGAGCAAACCATCTATCGCACTTGCTCGCTGGGGTGGGCGGCGTTTCCGTGGTTTACGGAGAATCCTCGGGCGGTCACGTACGAAGAAGTGCTTACGCTCGCTGATCGCGGCTTGAATCGGGCGAAGCAGTCTGGACGGAACTGTGCAGTTGGAATGACGCCGGCCACTGGCAAGGTTCCAGCTACAACCATTGCCGGGGTGCATTCCGATTCGCTGAAGGTCGATATGCTGGCCGTTGCTGGTCCCAACCCAGGAACGTGATACGTTTAAGTGCAGCGCCACCGATGACTTGGATTCGGGCAGCCAAATTGCCCTGTTCTTCCATCCAATGGCATAACATTCGTTCCCAGGAGATTTCTATGTCCAAACGCATGGGCGGCGTTGTCGCATTGTTCATCGCAATCGCTGGTATTTCACTGTTTGCGCAAGATACGGCGCAAGTTCCCGCAAACGCGGTCGCGCAAGGCACGGTGGCCCTGATTCAGCTAACCGACAAGCTTGATACCCGCACCGTAAAGGCTGGCGACCGTTTCCAAGCCAAGCTCGCAGAGCCTATGACAGCCGCGAATGGGGCCGCAATCGATGCTGGCCGCAAGATCAAAGGACATGTGAGCGCTGTCGAACCGGGATTAAATACGCGCCTTTTGCTGAGTTTCGACGAAATCGACACGGGCCACGGCTGGAGGCCTTTAATTGCAACTGTAACTGGAGTTCCGGGCGAGCACGGCCTGCGTCAGATCGGTGAAGAGGGAGAAATAGGTCGCAAGGGAATGTCGAAGGAAGAAATCGCCGAGGCCGTTGTTGTAGGTGCGGGAGAAGGCGCGGCTGCCGGAGCGCACAACGGAGGAAAACGCGGCGCTGCCACCGGTGCTGGTGAGGGCGCGGCAAACAGTGCGGTGACAGCATTTGAGGCTGGCCATGATTTAGTGCTCGACAAAGGTACTGCCCTCGAGATCAGGCTCGATCGCAATCTGCTCGTTCCCGGACGATAAAGTATCCATCATTCAATTAAAGGGCCTCCGGTCAGGGGGCCTTTTCGTTTGGATGGTTCAGGCAAGATTCCCGATCTCAAGCGTTCTGCTAACAGAAGGATTCCGTAGCTGGAGGTTACGAAACGCAGCGGTAGGTTCGATAATTGGTGCGGAGGGCGTTATGAGAACAGCAGGTCTGTTTGTTGCAATTTTCTTGGTTTCAGCTGTTGGTGTCTTCGCGCAGGAACATCCGGCCGTAACGGCACTGCCAAATACCGTTTATGTCGGTGCCGACGGAAGGTTTGAAGCGGCTCCTGATACCGCAGAGTTGCAGATGAACGTCTCTGCACAAGATAGCTCATCGCAGGCAGCCTATCAGACTGCCTCCAAAAATGTAGAGCAGGTGCGCCAGATACTTCGAGCGAATGGCCTGGATCCGAAAGCTGCGACCGTCGGATTCTTTTCCGTTCAACCGGTGTATGACTGGAAGCCAAAGCAGCACGTTGTCGGATACCGGGTGACGACCGACATTACGCTGAAGCTTAAAGATTTTTCGAAGATCGGCGTTCTCACGCAACAACTCGCCGAGGCCAACGTCAGCGAGACGCAAACCTTGAATTACACCCTGGAAAACATGGATGAGGCAAAGAAGCGCGCCGTGCAGGATGCCTATCGCAGGGCCCGGAATTCTGCCGAGACCATCGCGACTGCAAGTGGCAGGACGTTAGGTGACCTTACCTATGCGACTGTAGACACGTTCGAGAATCCGCGCGTAGTCATGCCGAGGATGGCGCGCGCCATGGTTGCTGGCGCAACCGCCGTCCCACCTCCAACGACCGAGGAGTTCACTGCGCAAAACGTGACTGTCACCGCGCATGTGAACGCGTTGTTTGCTATGAAGTAGTTGCGATCGTCAAAACAGGCAGATCTTACGAAGTCGCGATTGCTGGTGGAGGGGAGGCAACACTCACGACCGGTTCGACCTGCAAGGTCAGTCCGTCGACGCCGCGTACGACCACGGGGAGGCCGGCAGCCAAGGGCGTGGTTGCCACCGCGTCCCAAATTTCGCCGTGGACAAACACTTTCCCGTGCGGGGCCAGCGCGGTCCGTGCAACCCCGGTTTCTCCCACGAGTCCCTGTTGACCGGTGACCACCTTATTCCGCCGAGCCTTTAAAGCAATGCTCATCAGGAAAGCAGTAATTAGCCCGAGTGGAATACTGACTGCGAGCGCCGTTGTGAGGTGAACCCGCATTTCGGGGATCGGAGAATCGACAAGAAGTAATCCTCCCAGTGTGAGAAGGACGATTCCCCCGATCGTGAGAACGCCGTGCGAGGTGAACTTAGCCTCGGCCGCAAACAAGGCAAATGCTCCCAAGATAAGAATCAGGGCGGCAAACCTGGTCGGGAGAAGGTTCAGCGCGAATGCAGCTACGAGAATGAACACTACGCCGACGGTTCCGGGGATGACCGCGCCTGGATGGTTGAACTCGACATACAACGAGAGGGCACCGATGGCAAGCAACAGAAACGCGATGTTCGGGTTCATCAGATACGCAAGGATTCTTTCCTTCAGCGTCATATTGAATTCGGAAACGGGTTGTCCTGCGGTTTTGAGCGTTACTTCCTGACCATTGAAGCGCTTAAAACTCTTTCCATCGATTTGCCGTAGTAACTCGTTTTCGCTAGAGGCAACGTAGTCGATCAGGTGTTGCGAAAGGGCCTCCTGGTCTGTGAAGGATTTGGACTGACGTACGGTGCTCTCGGCAACCTCTACGTTTCGTCCGCGTCGCGACGCCACGGAACGCATCAGCGCAGCCGCGTCGTTCTCCATCTTTTCTTTCATTACGTCGTCCATTTTGCCGCCGCCGAGAACGACGGGGTGGGCCGCTCCCGTATTTGTTCCGGGCGCCATGGCAGCGATGTCGGCGGACTCGAGAATAAAAAATCCTGCTGAGGCTGCACGACTTCCGCTGGGAGTGACGTAAATGATCACCGGAACTTGCGAGGTCGTGATGTGCTCGATGATCTGGCGGGTCGAATCGACTAATCCCCCGGGCGTGTTGATTTCGATCAGGAGCGCCTGATCTTTGCGGCGGGCAGCTTCGGCAATTGCGCGGGCAATATATTCCTCGCTGATGGGCTGAATCGTATCGTCGACAACAATTTTGAGAATCTCAGCCGACAGGGGAGAGGCAAGAACTGCCAGTACGCATATGAAGAAGACAGAGCGGAAAATGAAAGGTTTCTTCATGGTAAATGCCTTGAAACGTTGCTATCCAACGGCCGATACCGCCAGCGTTCAAGACTATTGTCCACCTATTTGTGGGCAGAAGTGTGAATTTCTTCGGCCGTAGAAGGCGCGTTAGTAACCTCTGCCGCCGCACCCGGTATCGTCGATCCAGGCAGATAGCTGCTACCGGTAATCAGCCTTGCGCTGCGTTCGTAGGTGAAATACGACCACGCCCAGTCGATAAACACGAGGATGCGATTACGGAACCCGATGAGGAAGAAAATGTGTACGAAAAGCCAAGACAACCAAGCGATGAATCCGGAAATATGAATCTTCCCGAATTGCGCGATCGCTGCGGCTCGGCCAATGGTGGCGAGACTGCCTTTGTCCCAGTAGTGGAAAAATGGGCGGGATGACGTCGTTCCTGATCCGCCGTGTCGCTTGCCTTCGACCTCATGGCGGATCAATTTCGCGACAAATCTGCCCTGCTGGATGGCGACAGGCGCAACCCCCGGCAGTTGCTTTCCTTGATCGTCTTTCGCTGCGGCGAGGTCTCCGATTACAAAGACTTCCGGATGCCCCGGAAGACTCAGGTCTTTCTCTACGATCACTCTTCCAGAGCGATCAACGGCACTCGTTAGCTGCTTCCCGAGCGGGGACGCGGCTACTCCTGCGGCCCAAAGGATAACCGTTGCCGGAAGTCTTGTGTTGCCAAGCCATACGGCGCCAGCCTCAACCTGTGTGACCATCGTAGAGGTTCGCACCTCTACCCCGAGGTGCTTTAACTGCTCCTCAGCACTGCGCGATAGGTCATCCGCGTATGCCGGCAGAAGGCGCGGGCCACCTTCGACGAGCAGGATATGCGTGCTGGCGGGATCGATGGAACGAAAATCATGTTTTAATGCGTTGCGGCTGATTTCGGCAAGCATACCGGCCAATTCAACTCCGGTGGGACCACCACCGACTACTACGAAGTTCAGAGGCGTGGTCGCTTCGCCGCTGGCGGCTTGCCGTTCCGCAAGCTCGAAAACCAGGAAGACACGGCGCCGAATCTCGAGTGCGTCCTCAATGGTCTTCAGACCGGGCGCAAAAACCTCCCATTCGTCGTGTCCGAAATAGGAGTGCCCTGCACCTGCGGCCACGATCAGATAATCGTAAGGAACATCGCCCTCAGCGCTCCGAACGAGCCTTCGTTCGAGGTCGAATCCGACGACCTCGCCCATAAAAACTTCAATGTTCTTATGCGATCGAAGAATGGACCGTATGGGAGATGCGATCTCGCCTGGGGAAAGACCGGCGGTCGCAACCTGGTATAGCAGGGGCTGAAATGTATGGAAATTCTTGCGGTCAATGACGATGATCTGAACCGGAGCCTTGGCCAACTTTTGGGCGGCGTTCAACCCGCCAAAGCCCGCACCGACAATTACAACCCGAGGCTTATCCGTCATCTTGCTGCTCCCTGCCTCACATCTATAAGATTCACGCGATGACCGATGGTTCCAGAAGTTATTCAGCCTTGATGGAAAAAAAATCGAATCCCTACTGGCTTCGGTGGGTATTGCCCTCTCTCGCCGACTTGATATTCGTCGCCCTGCTCTGTGCGCTGGTGTTTACGTCGCTTTCGGTGAAGCTGTTGGGAGATGCAGGAATCGGATGGCACATACGTACGGGGCAGCAGATTTTGCACATGCACAGCATTCCGCGCGTAGATTCGTTTTCATCTGTCGTACAGGGGAAGCCGTGGTTTGCCTGGGAGTGGCTCTACGACGTTATCGTCGGTTTCCTCGACTTCGCATGCGGACTCAATGGACCCGTCTGGTTCACCGCAATTGTGATTGCGGGAGTGTTCGCAGGAATGTTTCGCTTGGTTTTAAACCGCGGTGCTGATCTCTTCGCGGCGCTGATCTTTGTTTTGTTAGCGATGTCGGCCTCAACTATTCACTTTCTTGTTCGACCTCACGTACTAAGCTGGCTCTTCACTCTCGTTTGGTTCTGGATTCTGGATTCGACCGAGCAGGACAGCCTTTGGGGCCGACATCTCCGGGACCGAAAGCTATGGATTCTGCCGGTCGTGATGCTTGTTTGGGTGAATATGCATGGCGGCTTTCTTCTTGGATTCGCACTCCTGAGTATCTACTGGCTTGGCGCGCTTTGGACTTGGTGGCGGACAAACGAATCGCGACTGGAAGAATCACTTCAAAAAATCGCTGCCGGCAAGCGCATTCGAGACCTCACATTGATTGGTATCGCTTCCGCGTGCACGAGCCTGCTGAACCCGTACGGATGGAAGCTGCACGCGCACATTTACAGGTACCTTTCAAACCGTTTCCTCATGGATCACATCGACGAGTTTCAATCGCCGAATTTCCACGGAGTAGCCCAGCGCTGCTTTCTGTTCCTCCTGCTGTCAGTGGTGGGTGTTCTCGTGGTTCGAGGGCGAGACTTGCGCATGAGCCAGGGGCTAACGATTTTGCTTGCCGTCTATGCGGGGCTATATGCATCGCGAAATATTCCAGTTGCGTCCATTCTGTTCACGATGATTGCTGCTCCGCTGTTCCCTGGAATAAGAAGTTTCCGGGGCTTTACCGGCAGGATGGCGAAGGTCGAATCCGGGTTGAGAGGGCATTTGTGGCCGCTGCTCGCAGTTGTTTTAACAGGTATTCTCGCCGCCAACGATGGGCAAGTCGGGCCCAAGCGGTTGATGAATGCTCACTTTGATCCGAATCGCATGCCGGTGGGAGCGGTCTTATTCATGCAAGATCGGCACACAAAATGTCCAATCCTCAGCCCGGATTACTGGGGCGGCTACTTAATTTACCGGCTGTATCCACACAACAGCGTTGTTGTCGACGATCGACATGACCTTTACGGCGAGCGTTTCCTGAGATCGTATTTGACCATGATGCACGTCGAGCCAGGTTGGGAGGACTTCCTAAGGTCGCACGGCGACTGCGTCCTGTTGCCGAGAAAGTCGGCACTAGCGGCGATCGTTGGCAAAACGCCTGAGTGGCAGAGTGTCTATTCCGATGATGTCGCCGTCGTATTTGTGCCTGCCGAGCGAAAGACGGATTCAGAGCCTGAGTTGAACCACTGACCCGACTGAGGCAGCGGTGGCGTGGCAAGTCCTAACGATAGTTGCAAAAGCATTCACGTTGACAGCCTCAGATCTTGCGGGATATCGTTCAAGCCGCGATTTATCGGCTCGATTGTTGGAGTCGGTAAAGCTTGAGTCGAAAGAGTCCACTGCCGACCTACATAAGTGCAAGCGCAGACCCTCCGATTAAAGGAACAACTCCGATGAAGCACGATTCCTCTTTCTGTCTAAGCGGAAGGACGAAACTTGCCTTCCTGCTGCTGACGATCTGCATTGCGCCTGCGGTGTTGATGTTCGCTCAAGGCGTTCCCGTAGTTAGTCTGACCCAAATCAGTTCTGACCCCTTCACTATTGGGCCGGGGCAGCACGCCACTGAAGTCGAGCCGCATGTACTCGCCTTCGGATCGACTCTGGTCGCAGCGTTCCAGACCGGACGCATCGCTCCCGGAGGCGCCACCGATATCGGCTGGGCGACTTCGACCGACGGCGGTTCGAACTGGAGCCATGGGTTTTTGCCCGGGCTCACGAAGGGCGAGGGAAGTGGTCCCTATGACGCGGCGAGTGATCCGGCGGTGGCCTATGACGCGAAACATGGTGTCTGGATGATCGCATCGTTGCCGATCTCGAATACATCAGAGACACCAGCGGTAGTGGTGAGCCGTTCGACCGATGGCGGTTTCAGCTGGAATGATCCCGTCAACGTTACTCCGAAAGTATTGAGTTCCGACAAGAACTGGATCGTCTGCGACAGCTGGACCAGCAGTCCGCATTTCGGAAAATGCTACATGGAGTGGGACAACCCGCTTACTGGGGAACTCTTGATGTCCACATCGACTGATGGCGGGCTGACGTGGGGGAAAGCAATCGGAACGGCGAACAAAGCCGGCGGGATCGGCGGGCAACCTTTGGTGCAACCGAATGGGACTGTAGTAGTGCCGTTCGAAGGCGGGACCATGTCAGCCTTCAGTTCAACGAACGGAGGTAGCAGTTGGACAAGTCCTGTCTCCATTGCAGCGATTCAGACCCACACCGATGCGGGCGGAATTCGGAGTGGTCCACTGCCTTCGGCTGCCGTCGACGGCGCGGGGACAGTCTGGGTGGTCTGGGAGGATTGCCGCTATCGTTCGGGATGCGCGACTAACGATCTGGTGTACAGCACGTCAACGGATGGTACGCACTGGAGTAAGGTCACGCGGATTCCGATTGACGCAACCACCAGCACATTGGACCACTTCATTCCCGGCATCGGCATCGATCCGACAACCTCGGGTACAACCGCGCACGTTGCCGTCCACTTCTATGCCTACGCGAAGAGCAACTGCAGCACCTCCACGTGTCAGCTGTTCGTTGGCTACATTTCGTCTCCCAACGGAGGTTCTACCTGGAATCCTCCCGTGAAACTGGCTGGTCCAATGAAGCTGGGCTGGCTACCGGATTCGCAGAACGGACTGATGGTTGGAGACTATATTGGGACTGCATTCAGCAACGGCGTGGCTCACGGAGTTTTTGCGGTGGCAGCGGTGAAGTCTGGCTCAACTTTCAACGAGGCGATGTACACCGCGCAGGGACTGACGGTACCCACCGAGGGGGCCGTGTTGTCCTCCGCCGGAGACAAACCGCTCCATAAGCTCTCCGACAAGATTGAGAAAGAGCATCCAGAGAAGGGTGTGATTCCTCCCGGGAAACGAATTTCGAAGCGGAGTCAGAAGTAACCTTGACGTTTTGCGATGAGGCCGCCGATGATGGGTGGCGGCTTTTTTGCTAATGGGCGTTTCCGCAGCGGGTCAATAGCCTTCATCGGATGAACGAAAACAGATTTGAGTCTCTGCGTCGGCGGATAGTAGTTTCGTGCGTGCTTGCATTGACCCTTGGACTCGCCGCCTGCTCTGGGTCGTCGTCCTCTTCTTCTAGCAACCAAGGTGGTGGGTCAACTACACCAGCAAATCCTGTCGGCCCAAATTTGACTCTTGTCAGTTCTGATCCATTCAGTGTTGGTCCGGGGCAGCATGCGACGGAAGTGGAGCCCCATATGATTGCCAACGGATCTACGCTCGTGGCCACCTATCAAACCGGACGGATCGCGCCCGGAGGCTCGACGGATATTGGCTGGGCTACCTCGACGGATGGCGGCAAAACATGGACGCACGGCTTTCTGCCGGGCCTAACCACAGGTGAGGGAAGCGGTCCGTACGACGCCGTGAGTGATCCGGTTGTCGCCTACGATGCGAGACATGGTGTATGGATGATCGCATCATTGCCGCTCTCCAGCACGATTCAGGCTCCCGCTGTTGCCGTGAGCCGTTCTACGGACGGCGGAATGACCTGGCAGAATCCGGTGAGTGTGAATCCGACGGCTGCGAATGCCGATAAGAACTGGATCGTCTGTGATAGCTGGCCAACGAGTCCCTACTACGGCAACTGTTACATCGAATGGGATGATCCTTCGAATTCCGATCAAATTGTGATGAGCACGTCCAACGATGGAGGTCTCACTTGGACCGCACCAATTGCGACGGCGAGCGGTGCCACCGGAATTGGCGGACAGCCACTGGTTCAGCCGACCGGAAAGGTCGTGGTTCCGATCGAGACATTCATTTCGCAAACCGCTTCGAATATGTCGGCGTTTAGTTCGACGGACGGGGGGGCGAGCTGGAGTGCTCCAGTTACTATCTCAAACATTCAATTCCACGCAGACGCAGGAGGAATCCGTAGTGGGCCTCTACCCTCCGCAGCGGTCGATGGATCTGGAGCTGTCTGGACTGTTTGGGAAGACTGCCGGTTTCGCTCGAATTGCTCGACAAATGATCTTGTATACAGCACATCGTTCGATGGAGTGACTTGGACCCAGGTAACACGGATTCCGATCGATGATGTCTCCAGTGGAATCGATCATTTCATTCCGGGTATCGGAATCGATCCGGCTACATCTGGGGTGAGCGCCCACGTCGCGCTGCATTATTATTACTATCCCCAGAGCAACTGCGATGTCAGTACATGCCAGCTCTTCGTGGGCTATATCTCGTCTTCGAATGGCGGGACGGCTTGGAGCAGTCCGTCTGCAATGACCGGCGCAATGCTGCTCAGTTGGCTGCCCAACTCGCAAAACGGGCTGATGGTCGGAGACTACATCGCAACCGCTTTCACCAACGGAGTGCCCCACGGAATCTTTGCGGTCGCACAGGCAAATTCGGGATCGACTCTCAATGAGGCGATGTACACGGGGCAGGGATTAACCGTTGCGGCGGCGAATCAGCGGTCGTCGAAGTTCGACAGGCCTCTGCATAAGCTCTCGGACAGGATCGAAAAGGAAGTTCCTGAGAAGGGAAACCCGCCGATACGGCGAAGAGCATACCGAAGAGCAAGATAGCTCTTGGCACAATGCATCCCGCGCAAGGTTAAAGGTCCCGACTGCTGCCGTTAGACGCGCGTTCGTTCGAGACCAGCACTCTCAGCTTGGACAGGAGCCACTGCGGCTGCAACTGCGGCAACCGGTTGCGGCTGAGGAGGCAGAACGGGCCGTTTGATCGTGAAGCGTTGAATTTTGATGTCGCCTCGTTCGTACACTGACAAGAGAGCCGCTACGCAAGCAGGATCAAGGCGCTTACCTGCGAGATTCTTGATAATCTGCAGTGCCTGATCGGGGGTGTGCGCCTTCTGATATGGACGATTTGTCGTGAGTGCGTCGAAGGTGTCCGCCACAGCAATGACTCGCGCCAGAAGCGGGATCTGATCACCCTGTAATCCATAGGGATATCCGCGGCCGTCCAAAGCTTCGTGGTGCAACTCGATACCAGGAAGCATTTCGGCAAGCTGCGTGACTGGACGCAAAATGTTGGCACCCTTGGTCGTGTGAGTCTTCATTACCTCGAATTCTTCTTCGGTCAGGGCGCCGGGTTTCTTGAGAATGTGATCTTCGATTCCAATCTTGCCGACGTCGTGTAGTTGCGCAGATACCTGTAACGTCTCCATGAACGTCGCAGGCAGATTCATCTCTTTGGCAATGAGCAGAGAATAGCGGGTAACCCGATCGGAGTGGCCGCGAGTGTAGGGATCCTTCTCGTCGACGGCTCCAGCGAGCATCTGAATGGAGCCCATGAATAGAGCGCGATTTTCGTCAGCAGCGCGCTTCAAGTCTTCGACGAAGCGTTCAAGTTCTTCGGACATGGTGTTGAAAGTCTGGGCAAGTTCCCCGATCTCAGTGCGACTCCAGAGGTGGACGCGTTGTGAAAAATCCCCGCGCGCGAGAGCCCGGCTCGATTCCGTCAGAACGTGCAACGGGTTGGTAATTCGGCGGGCGGCGAAGATGCTGACGCCGGCGCTCAAGAATACCGCCAGAAGCGCCAGAAGGCGGGCATTCCGCTGCATGTCGTAAATATCGCGATAGGCCTCGCGACGTTGTTTTTGTACGATGACGGCCCAGTTCAGGGCTGTAACCGGGCTGAAGGTGCCGAGCATTTGCACCCGCTCATTGCCAGCCTGCACATCGAACTCACGAGTCTCGGCGAGCTGCGCCCTATTTCCGCCATCGACAAAGGCGCGGACAATATTGAGGTTCTTCATGTCCTGACCGGTGGCAAACTCCGAAGTGGCTGCAGCCACCAGCCGGCCTTGCGAGTCGACCACGTAGGGCGTGAGCCCTCCTCCGCTGACTTCCTGCAAGCGGCGGATCAGGAACTGCAAATCCACGACCGATGCGATCATTCCGAGAAAACGAGGACCATACTGCACAGGCGTGCTGACGAGAAAGACGGTGCGTGCATTCTTGCCTTCGCCGACTACGAGGGCCTGACCGCTATAAGCACGGCCATCGCGCGCCGCTGCGTAGGCACGCTCGAGTTCGCGTTGAAGGAATGCGTCGGGGGTGATGCGCCCGGCTGTGATGCCCTTGGCCTCTGAGTTCAAGAGAGTGGCATATGCGATCTCGTCTGACGAAGAAGAGACGAAATTCTCAAGCAGCGCCCGCAGCTCGGGGGCTTCGATATTCTTCTCACCGATGTCGCCGCCAGAGGCCACCTGAATGGCCGACGAGAGATTGGCCAGCATCATGCGGAGCGAGCGTTCGTGCTGCGCGAGGTCGTCTGCCAGCGACCGGGTGACAGTGTTCTGCAGCAGCATCTCGTTTCTCTTCAAGTGCTCGGCATTGCTGCTTTCCACCTGTGACGAGTAGAAGTACATCGGGATGATGCTGATCGCCAGCAGCACACCGAGAATGAGATACAGAATCGGTATGCGTGCATGTTTGGAAGCGCTGGAGGACAAGGTTCTCCCTTCACTCGTCGCAGACGCCGAAGGCGAAGTGGCGGCAGCTATCAAACGTATCTCTAGAATTCTAACGGTCGAAATGGGTTCTCAGAGAGAAAAGCTGCGCTGTTTGGCATTACCAAAGTACCAACTGAAACGCACGAATGGTGCGGGTTTTGGCCGGGTAAAGGCTTGACGTCAGGACCGAAGGATCGGTTCTAGTTCAGCAGCTTTTTCAGGTCTTTCCAATGGACCAGAACGATGTGGTTCTCTTCCAGCGTCTTCTTGAACTCCGGGCTGATAATGGCGTCGTAGTCGCGCTGTCGCCAGGCCGAGCCATAGTCAGGATGCCCGACCGTTACCGCCTGCATTTCGGCGTCGTCGTGAGCCAAGTGGACAATGATCTCTGTGACACCCGGCTTCAGGTTTTTGATGGTGTTCACATAAAAATCCTTCCAGTTTTTGGCTGGAATATTGGGAGATGCCATGGCGATGCCATTGATCAGCACGTCCTCTGGCAAGAGCAGTGAAGAGAACTCCCTTGGCGTGTCCGGGCCCAGAAAAGCAAGGAATGGCAATTTATGTTCGCGAGCAACTTTCACATAAACCGCGAAGAGGTCCGGTCGGGCGAACAACATCCCCATGTGACTATCCACATGAGTTGGATTTATCCCCATGGCGATGGCGCGCTCGATCTGGGCGCGAATCTCGCGTTCCGCCTCTTCTGCATTGATGTGCTGCTTTCCCGGTTCGGTCTCGGGCCACAGATAGCCGGACGAATCGAGAAGACTCGGAACCCTATCCTTCGATGCCACCGATCCCCAACGATCGGTTTGCCACTCACTTGTCAGCGTCAAATGCAGGCCGAGGTCCGCATTAGGATGAGCTTTGGCATAGGTAGCAACTTCGGTGAGCCACGGGCAGGGAACCATGATGCTGGCTGAGGTGGCTGCGTTTTTGTCGAGGGCGTCGAAGCTGGCCACATCCTCCGAGTGAGCGACTGCCAGGTCATCGGCATGAATGATAAGCAATTTGGAGTCGGCCGGATAACCCAGCCGTTCGGCGATCGTTTTCGACTGCGCCATCAGACCGTGGAGTGAGAAGAGAACAAACAGGATCGCTGTCATACTCCTATGAATGCGCATAAGACCTCCAACTCGGCTTGAGAAACGGTAAAGAGTAGCACGGCAGATCAGACGCAGCTATGATTTCGGGCTTGTTTCGCTCTTGCCACTGCGAGTCATCAATTCCTGGATGGCTTCGCGAGGAGATTTCCCGTCGTGCAGGATGGCGTGCATCTGCTCAGTGATAGGCATTTCGACACCGCGAGCGTGAGCAAGGCCGACGGCTGCAGTCGTGGTGAAGACACCCTCCGCGACCATTCCATGCATTCCGGCGATGATCTCCGGAAGTTTTCTGCCTCGGCCGAGTTCTACTCCTACCGATCGGTTGCGCGAAAGCCCACCGGTGCAGGTAAGAACCAGATCGCCCAGGCCAGCGAGTCCCGCCATAGTTTCGGCGCGGCCTCCGCAGGCAACCACAAGCCGCGTCATTTCGGCGAGTCCACGGGTGATTAGCGCGGCGACGGAATTGTGCCCAAAACCTAAGCCGTCGGAGATGCCTGCCGCAATCGCGATGATATTCTTGAGCGCCCCACCGAGTTCCACGCCAACTACGTCAGTGTTGGTGTAGACACGGAAGGCCGGATCGCTGAACTCCTGTTGCACCGTTTGCAGCAGTGCAGGGTCTTGCGATGCGATGGTGATGGCTGTCGGATCACCGCGGGCGACTTCCTGGGCAAATGACGGACCACTGAGCGCTCCGATGGAGTGTCGGGAAACCATCTCCTGATTGACGATGCTCGCGATGACCTCTGTTATTCGTTGAAGCGAGCTTTCTTCCAAACCCTTCGTCGCACTAACGATCAGAGCACCCGGTTGAAGATGCGATCTCATGCGCTCGAAAAGCTGACGGCAATGCTGTGAGGGCATGACGCTTACAACAATACTGGCTGATCTCAGTACGCTCGCCAGGTCGTTGCTGGCGTCCACGGAATCGGGGATGGGATGCCCCGGTAGAAATCGTTCATTCACGTGGGACTTCGAGATGGATTCGCATACGTCAGTCTCGTGTACCCAAAGGCGAACGCGGTGGGCGTCTTTCCGCCCAAGCACAATAGCAAGGCCGGTGCCCCACGCGCCGCCGCCGACAATCGCGATGTCGCTCATTTCCGCCTCAGGGAGAATTTAGGCTCTTCGCCGGATAATAGACGCAAAATGTTTTGGTAGTGACGCGCGATGATGAGCAGGGCAGCGATTCCAATCAGGAGTAGAACTGAAGCATCCCTGGAAAGGTTTAGCAGCCAGACGATGGTTGGGAATACTGCCGCGGCGACAATTGACCCGGGCGAGATTCGCCTGAAAGCGAGTACCGTAAGAATGAAAATCGCAATCGCGACGAGCACTCCAAGAGGAGCAAGCCGTAGGAACGCGCCGAGCGCCGTAGCCACACCCTTTCCCCCGCGGAAGCCAAGCCATATGGGGAACATATGTCCGATGATTGCGAATAAAGCGGAAGCGGCCATCAGTCGATGAATGCGAACATCGGATGCGCCGAAGGTGGGGTAGGCTGCCGCGATCTGAACCGCGACGAAACCCTTCGCAGCATCCAGAAGAAGTGTGAGAGCACCGAGGGCGGGAGACTTACGCGAAACATTCGTTGCGCCGATGTTGCCACTGCCACTACGCCGGACATCTTCGCCCCGGAAAATTCGCACGAGGAGATAGCCGAAAGGAATCGACCCAAGAAGATAGCTGGTCACGAGAATGAAGATTACTTTCTGCATGCTTTCTCATGGCAAGACACGGGCGAGGCGCCCGCACCACATTCGGCGCTAACCTAACGCGAACCGCGCCAGCTTCGTATATTTTGATCCTCTCGGCGAGAGTTGGCTCTGATACAAAAAGAACTCGCGGGCAGTCATGGTACCAAACTCCGGTGTCGGCAGCGCCGTCAGCTTCTCTTGCAGGAGATGGAACGTACGGTTACTTCTGTCGTGCCTGTTTCTGCGTGGCGAGCCGGACGCACCTGCACCGCGGGCCAACGTAAGATGCGGGCTGAAAGCCCGACTTTCTTTTGGTATCCCGAGCGCCGATAACCTTTCGTCAATCGCTGCGGCAAGAGCGGAAAGTTCATGCCCGGCTTCTATACCAACCCAGAAGACGCGCGCCGACTGTGCCGTCGGGAAGAAGCCATAGCTATGAAAGGAAATCTCAGTCGCCTTTCCTGTTATTCCTGACATGGACTGCTTGATTGATCCAAGTGCGACGTCGGGTTGCTCACCGATGAATTTCAACGTCACATGCATCGACTCCTGTTTCGTCCAGCGCGCATCGGGCGCAAAAGTTTGCAGCCCTTGCAAGAAATGCATAATGCGTTCGCGAATCGACTGGTCAATGTCGAGAGCAACAAAGAGCCGCATAAGGAAACCAGCTGTTAGCTTCTGGCGACTGCTAAACCTGTGCGAAAACACCAGCAGATTCACATTAGCTTCTTCCGAACCATATCCAACGCCATGGTGGAAGCGAATCTGCGGATACGCTTTCGATCTCCGGGGAAATTCCGCTGTACCACTTCCGTTCCTGAATCACTCGCTATGGCATGGAAAACAAGCCCTACAGGTTTCTCCGGGGAGCCACCGGCCGGGCCGGCTACGCCAGTGATGCCCACCCCGAGCGTTGATTCGCAGCGGTAGCGAATGCCTTCGGCTAGTGCTGCAGCCACTTCACGGCTAACTGTTCCATGCCGCTCGATCATCTCGGTAGGAACTCCGGCCAGTTCAGTCTTCAAAGCATTCGAGTACACAACAGCTCCACCGAGGAAGTAGCGGGAACTTCCGCTGACAGAGGTGATGCGCTCGGCCAACAGCCCGCCGGTACAGGATTCCGCCACGGCTAAAGTTGCATTCCGCATCTGTAGCCAATATCCGACGATCTGCTCAAGCGACTCGCCATTTCGCGAATACACCACATCATCCAGTTCGTCTTCGACTAACCCGGCGACTTCATCGGAGCGAGCCTGGGCCTGATCGATAGTCACTCCCTGGCTCTTAAAATGCAGCTCAATTTCTCCGGTACCAGCCAGAATCGTGGTCTCCACGTCAGGATACCGCTTGTAGATGGGAGCTACACGCGCGTCGACCATCGATTCTCCCAGCATGGCTATCTTTAGCGTACGAGTGAACAAATGTGCTGGCGGAACTCTCTCCCGAAGCCGCTCACGCACTTCAATCTCAAATAAAGCCTTCATCTCGTGTGGAGGTCCCGGAAGCAAGATGACAATGCGCTCACGCCCTTCGAATTGACCGCTGAGCCATTGGCCTGAGGCGGTGCCATTCGCGTTTGGGAGGACCGTGGCTCCTTCGAGAACGTCCCCCTGCTTGGCATTGTTTGGGCTCATCTTCCATCCGCGCTGGGCGAATCGCTGCTCAAGCTTCGCAACAATTTCCGGATCGCGCCGCAAACCTACACCGAGCGCTTCTGCCACAGCTTCCCGAGTCAGATCGTCTTCAGTAGGTCCGAGTCCGCCACAGAAGACGATGATGTCGGAGCGGAACAGGGCATGCTGAGCAGTTGCAACCAGACGGCGCATGTTGTCGCCGACCACGGTCTTGAAGATGACGTCAATTCCCAGCAAGTTGAGTTGCTCAGTGAGATAGAGAGAATTTGTATCGACGCGATGGGGAGTGAGCATCTCGGAACCCACCGCTATGATCTCGGCGTTCACGCGTTAGCAGTGTAAATGAAAAGGAAGCTTGAAAACTGCGGATCGCGCGAAGACCTATTCGGCTATGAGCCGGAGCCCTTGAATATTCCAAGAAAGATGGTGAACCGCGTTGCTGGTCGCGAGAATCACAGATCGACCGGGGGCAAAGGCCAGTCCAACCAGCCCTTGTCCGGAAACCTCGAGTTCGGCGTTCGCATCTGGAGTGATCTTCACAATTCCTCGCGTGCCCGACAGTGATGCCGCCACATAGAGATTCCCGTCAACGTCGAAGGCCAACCCTTGCGGCCTTCCGAGGCCCTTGTAGAACGTGCTCACGGTACCATTGGGATCGATCTTGAATACGCGATCGTTTGGACCGGTAACGAACAGGTCGCCCGTAGGACTAAAGGCCAAGTGATACGCAGAAACACTAACCTCCAGGGTCGCGAAGACAAACATCTGTTGGTCGCGCGAAATCTTGAAGATGGTTCCGTTTCGGTCACCGACGTAGAGGCTTTCGTCCTTATCAAAGACAATCCCGGTGGCAACTCCCATTCCTTCGGCATAGGTCGTCATGCTGCCGTTTGGCATCACTCGATAAACGGCGCCATCGTAACGCGACGAAACATACATCTGCCCCTGCCGGTCAAAGGCTATCGATGTCGGATTCATCATCTCGGCGACAAACGGCTTGACCCCGTAGTTCGTGTCAATCTTGTAGATCGCAACAGGAGCCTTTTGCCCACGGGACCCCGAGAAGGTTGCGTAGATATTTCCTTCCGCATCAAGCGCCGGGTTGGTCACGAGGTGGAGACTTTCGGCGATGGTTTCGGCAACCTTTACCGGATGTTCGTTGCTCGTGTGGCCGTCGGTAGCCACGACAACAGGGCCGGAACTCGCACCCTCCGGGACACGGGCAACGACAAAAGCATCGGAACTAACAACGATCGAACCCTCGTAGTCGCCGAAACGCACTTTCGGCCGAAGAAGCTCCTGCGGGCGCAATCCTGAACCGATAATGCGTAATTCTCCGCCCGGAAGGGCCGCTGGAGGTATTACGGATTCAATACGTGGTCCGCCATTGACATTCTTGCGGCCGAGAATGCGATTAGAAAATCCCATGCACGAAAACCAATGTTGCTGAGTTCCCCAGCGTCGACCCTAGCCAACCAGGAACTATTTTAGTAGACCCCAGTGGAGAAGCAGTTGCATCACGCCGAGCGCGTACAAGCCCGCGGCGACGTCGTCGAGCACGACTCCGGTTCCTTCCGGAAGCTTTTCCAGTTGGCGAACGGGAGGAGGCTTGACGATATCGAAGGCTCTAAAAAGTATAAAACCCGCAAGAAAAGTTTTCCAAGTGAGAGGTGCTGAGATCAGCGTGATGAGTTGCCCAGCAACTTCATCGATCACCACAAACTGAGGATCTTTCTTAGCGAAGGCGCGGACAACCTGAGTGGCTGCCGGAATGCCGACCATCGTGATAACAGCTGCAAGAATGATGACTGTGATCGTACGCGCTGATCCAGATAGCTGAGATGCGAGGGCGGTCCAAATGAGCAAGCCAGCGGCAGATCCACATGTTCCAGGACCGGGTTTCATGTAGCCGATCCCGAAAAAGGTTGCCACAATCGTCGACCACAGCGGCGCACGTGGAGGGTCGAAAGTCTTCTCCATCACCGTTTTCTGTCCAGATCGTCAGGGCTACTATCCTGAATAGATTCCTCTGTATCCGTTACAGGAGACGAAATCACATATCCCCCGCTCGCCCATTTGCCAAGGTCAATCGTTCGGCAGCGCTCGCTACAGAAAGGAAATTCCGGATCGGTGCTCTTCACAGCCTTTTTGCAAATCGGGCACCGGACTTTTGCAGCACGCTTGCGAGGCATGGATTCGTGTTGTAACTGAAGTGCTAAAGGATTCTGGCTACCAGATCGTAGTCGTGAGATTCGGTAATCTCGCACCTATAAAATTCCCCAGGCTGAGGCTCCATATTGTCTGGGAAATCGTTCACAAAAACCTTGCCATCGATTTCAGGCGCGTGCATCGAAGTGCGTCCTTCCAGGAGCAGTTCCGTCTCTTCTGATTCACCCTCGAGCAACAAGTCCATCTGACGACCAATCAGCGCTTTCTTTTTTTTCTTGCTGATTTGCCGCTGGATCGACATCAGATGCTTTCGCCGGCGCTCGATTTCCGAAGTCGAGAGCTTCTTTTCCAAACCATAAGCACCAGCACCTTCCTGATCCGAATACGAGAATGCACCCATCCAATCGAACTGGGCTTCACCTACGAAATCGCAGAGCTCCTCGAACTCCTTCTCACTTTCCCCAGGGAAGCCGACGATGAAGGAAGTTCGAAGCGTCAGATCAGGGATGATGCGCCTCATCTTTTCGATAGACTTCAGAAAAACGTCGGCCCCAGCCCCGCGCTTCATCCGCTTCAGCACTGACGGAGATGCATGCTGCAGAGGCACATCCATGTAGGAGCAGATCTTCTCGTGCGATGCGATAGTCTCCAACAGCTTGCCGGTTATCTTGTTGGGATAGGCGTACAAGAATCGTACCCATCGTAGCTCTTTAATTCCGGCCAGCTTCTCGAGAAGCAGAGCCAAACCGTCCCTGAGCCCGAAATCCTCTCCGTAGCAGGTCGTGTCTTGTCCGATCAGCGTGATCTCGCGAACGCCAGACCGGGCTAGCTTTTCGGCTTCAGCAATCACGGACTCGAAGCGCCGGGAGCGGAACTGACCGCGTAGCTGCGGAATGATGCAGAAGGTACAAGGATGATCGCAGCCCTCGGCAATCTTGATGTAAGCCATGTGCCGCGGCGTCGCCAGCACGCGCGGAGTATTTTCGTCGTAAAGATAATTCGGCAGATCGCCGATTGCTCCATCCCAGGAGTCACGTGAGAACCGCCCTTGTGCGGCACGAGCATCGCCTTCGGGCCGCGAGTTTAGGACGACAAGCGGTGAATTCCTCTGAACTGCAGCTGGCGCAATCCCAGTAGCAGAGAGAATGTGTACTAACTCGCCAGTTCCAACAACGGCATCGACCTCTGGGATGTCCTTGCGGATCTGATCGCGGAATCGTTCCACAAGGCATCCAGCTACGACCAACCTTTTCGCTCTGCCCGAAGCCTTATGTCCAGCCATTTCGAGGATCGTGTTTACCGACTCCTGCTGAGCGCTGTCAATGAACGAGCATGTGTTGACCACGATCACGTCGGCGTCTTCGGCTCGCTGGGTTAATTCCGCACCGGCGCGCGCCAGCATCCCCATCATCACTTCGCTGTCGACAAGGTTTTTCGGGCAGCCTAGGCTGACGAAGCCCACCTTCTGAGGATGTTCGCTCTCACGGGCTCCCGATCCTTCGATCAACACGTTCTCCTGGATCCTTTTCTTCTTTGGTTTGAGAGAGCGGCTAATAGTGCTAATGGTGAGGTCTTTTACAGGCATGCAATCCAATTATTTTAACATCGCGACCTCGTGCGTCTCGCTTGCGCCGGCGCAAGGCAGCGCTATGGAGAACCATGAAGATTAGGTTTTCCCGGACAAAAAGAGGTCCCCTCGTGCTACGCTACTCTCACCGCCGTAACAACTTAGAAAAGATCCTCGTTGGAGGGGAAATGTCTGCCAAACGGCTCTTGGTTGCACTAATTTCTGCCTTAATCCTGCTAACGGCTGCGGCGGTTGCACAAGATGAGAAGAACGAAATCGGCGGATCCTTGGGCCGCACCTTCATCAGCGATCAGGGCATCCAGGGGGCGAATTTTTTCGATCCAATTGTTCACACGGGGAAGGGCCTTACTTTCAATGTCCAGTATGCGCGCAGACTCTTTACTGCTCCCGTCTTTGCTGTTTCGGGAGAAGTCATATTCCTGGACAATCACGACGTTGATGTAAATGCCGGCGAATACGGGCACTCGGTAGTGCCTTCCGACTACCGGGAGTTCTTTGTAACCCCTGCAGCGCGCCTAAACTTGTTTCCGACCACTGCAGTTTCTCCTTGGGTGAGTTTTGGAGCCGGGTTCGGGCACATCAGTGAAGGAAACCAGTTGATATATGGTGGCGTGAACCCTGGGAAGTCTACGACGTCAGTGGTGGTTCAGGGCGGAATTGGTCTCGATGTAAAGGTTTGGAGGAGACTTAGCGCTCGGGGCGAAGTTCGTGATTTTTGGTCGGGAGAGCCCGATTTCCCGCTTGCTCCGACCGGAAAAACTCGCCAGCACAACTTCTATGTGGGAGCCGGAGCTTTCTGGCGCTTCTAAGCATCCGGGCCAATGATCCAACTCTCCGATATCCATTCCGCGTTGAGTAGAATTCGCGCGGATATTCGCGTTTCGCCTTGCACCCATTCCGAAACTTTCTCTGCAATTACACACAACGAGATTTTTCTCAAGCTCGATAACCAACAACGCACGGGCGCGTTTAAAGAACGCGGAGCGCTGAACAAGTTGCTCACGCTCACTCCTGAAGAACGATCAAGGGGAGTAATCGCTGCTTCTGCCGGCAATCATGCTCAGGGCGTTTCCTACCACGCGGGTCGACACGGCATTCGGGCGCAGATCGTCATGCCCCTCCCAACTCCATTGACCAAAGTGTCTTCCACCCGCGGATATGGCGCGGAGGTCGTGCTGCACGGCGCGAACTATGATGAGGCTTATCAGAAGGCGATCGAGCAAAGCCGGGAGGAAGGCTTGACGATGATCCATGCCTTTGATGACGACGCCGTCATTGCGGGGCAGGGAACTCTTGGGCTCGAGATGCTTTCTCAGCATCGTGATATCGAAGTGATAGTTGCCCCAATCGGCGGCGGCGGCTTGATTGGCGGCATCGCCTGTGCCGCCAAGGAGACAAATCCTGCCGTAAGGGTATATGGCGTCCAGCCTTCCAGAATTCCTTCAATGAAGGCGGCCGTAGAGCAAGGCAAGCCCGTAACGCTCGATTCGGCAAAGACGATCGCCGATGGCATTGCCGTGCGGCGTGCTGGCGACCGAACGCTGCCGTTGGTTCAGAAATATGTTGACGATATTGTCACAGTGGAAGAAGAGGAGATTGCCAATGCAATCTTGCTGCTGCTGGAGCGTGAGAAAACGCTCGCCGAAGGTGCGGGTGCTGCCGCCATCGCTGCTGTGTTGAATCGAAAGCTACCCTTGGAAGGCAAGCGCGTCGCGGTGCTCGTCTGCGGTGGCAACATTGATGTGACCCTGCTTTCGCGCATTATCGAGCGCGGCTTGGTGAAAGACGGCCGCCTGGTCCGGCTTCGGGTCCATCTCCCGGACTATCCCGGCGCGCTCCATAGACTGACCGGAATCCTGGCAGAACACCGCGCCAACATTGTAGAAACTGCGTACGACCGCGCCTATCACGGAGTCAATCTGGGTGACACCGCAATCGACATCACGATGGAGACCCGTGGCCCGGACCACATTGCCGAGTTGCTGTCTGCGCTCGTTTATGCGGGCTACCCACATGAAAGAATCTTGTGAGTGTAGTTTTTGGGAAGGGCACGGCTTCAGCCGTGTCGTTAGAACACACCGAAAGATGCGCGCTTTAGACCATTTTAGCTTTTGATGTTAATCCACCGTATGTCATCCTGATGGCCTGCGGTTTTTGCAGGCCGGAGGACCTATGCAGTCCCCGCCCGCACGAGCACTGCAGGCAGAGTTGCATAGGTCCTCCGGCGCCAAAAAACGGCCATCAGGATGACAAAGCGGAATGGTATACAGCAATTCCTGAATCGATCTAGCCCCTGAGGTTCCGTCGATCTGTCAGATTGTTTCAGACGAGTCGTAGCTTCTAGTTAATCCCGATATAAACGTCCATCTGCAAATTCTGCGGATCCATTGCCCGCTGATCGTAAATCTCAAAATCCGCACGATACTCGCGGTTAGCCCCGACTGCATTCGCGGGTAGGGAATTGATCTTCATCCACAACTCGGGCACAACCCTGGGTGCGGGGCCTTTTTCCGAGGTGAAGACTGCGAACTTTCCAGCAGGAATTCTCTTTGACACCATGCCCTCTGGAACATCCGCGTCAGAAGTCACGCGCGATCCGAGCAAGAACGTATAGTCCCCGTTGTGATCACTGGCGTAGTCGGTGTAAACCGCGACGATAGCCGGGTCGGCTTTGTTCGGAATCTTCGCGAGCAATCCTTCTTGCATGAGGCGTCCCCACATTTTGCCGATCACGCCGTCAGATGTCATCTCTTTGGCGTTGTTGGTCCGCGCAGAGACTCCTACTACCGTGAAACCGCCTTGGTCAACGATCCTCGGACCCATTGCCTGTCCTCCTTCTCCTTTCAATTTCTTTAGCCGCTCCACTGCATTCTGATTCTTCGGATCCAATTGTAGGGACTTCTCGTAATTCTGGATTGCAAGATCCCTCTGCCCAGTCTTTGCATACGCCTCGCCCACGCTGTCATACACGTTGCCCGATTGCGGATACTCCTCGACATTCTTCCTGAATACGGTGATTGAATCCGCTTCTTTCGCGCCGTATAAGAGCCGGTACCCGAGGGCATTCAAGGTGTGTTCATCCACGACTCCGGATTTGTGTTTCAATTCTTCATAGCGCTGAAGGGCAACAGGTGTTCCTTTGATCCTAGCCAAAAGTAGCAATTGGTCGGATGGATCCTGTGGTTGCAGCTTGTAATTCCATCCATACTCTTCGGCGACGCGGCGAACGACGTAGTCTGCCACGGAGATCCCGTTATCGGAATCGACCATAACCGCGATACCGTTCCCTGTATCAGCGTTCATCGTTAGCAGAGCCTGAAATCCCTCATCCGCCCCATTGTGTCCGAACTGCCCGGGATTCTCTTTGTCCAGAAAGAAGGCCAGACCTACGTCATTCATCACAGGAGTTAGCATCTCCTGCGTCATCTTCTGCGACAGAACATGGTTAGCTTTTCCTTGCTTCGATAGGGCAATCTCGATTGCGAACTTCGCCAGATCTATCGGCGTGGTCCACAAGCCAGCTGCCGCCATTTCCGGATAGATATGCCACTTACCGTGCACCTCAGTGCCATCCATCCGAGTTCCGCCTGCCGTCTTCACGGCACGCGCCGATGGCAGCGGCTGCTCGTAACTGCTATCGGTCATGCCGATTTTGTCGAGCACCAACTCGCGCATCAGTGCAGGAAAAGGCTTGCCCGTCACATCGGTCATCAACAACTGCTCGATCGTTACTCCTCCACCCGAGTAGCGCCATTTGGTTCCGGGTATGGTATCCACGCGAATAGGATCTGTGTTTGCCGGCTTTTCACCATTCAAAACCTGAACAATGGTTGGCGGGGGATCGTTGATGTCGTAACCGGGAAATCCGTGTACAGTCAGCCCGGCTGTGTGCGACACGAGCCGGCGTAGCGTTACCTTCTCCGTCTGGGTGAACCCGCTATCCGGAACCTTCCAGGTCTTCAGCTTTTCATTCACATCTTCATCGAGCGACAGCTTCCCGTGTTCTACGAGATAAAGCGCCCCAGTCGCTGCCACCGGCTTGCTGATCGATCCGGCCTGAAACAGGGTGTGCGTGGTCACCGGAATATTCGATCCCGCTTCGATCACGCCATAGGCCTTCGCATCAACAATCTTGTAGTTCTCGACGATAGCGAGGCTCAGTGCCGGCACATTGTAGGTCTTCATCAACTGCGCCAAACTTAATTGCAGAGGAGGTTTTCCCTGTTCGTCCGGCACCTCAACCACTTTCGCCTCGATGTGCTGAAGGCGAGCGGAGCCCGCGGCAGGCTTGGGATTATTTTTCGCGAAGACGATTGTGATAACGCAAAGCGCTACAAGCGGAACGGCCACGTGGATAAGGCTGGAGAACCGGAGTTTCAATTGCATCGCTCGGACTCCTTTCAGGCTAGATCGATCTGAGAGGTGACACTCAGCGCGAGTGAGGTTTGGGATGACATCGCGTGTAACGCGCACGTGAAACACAACATTAGACGGAAGTAGAGGAATTCGGTCACACCCAAATTTTCCTCAATGTTAAAAGAGGACAGCTACAACTTTCCCAGAAAATCCGTGATTTCCGGTGCGGTCCAATCCACCGCCCCAATGAACTTTCTCCTCATCACTCCGGTTCGGTCGATGATGTAGGTCTCAGGAAACTTGAATGTGCCGTAGAGATTGTTGCTCTTCTGTCCTGGATCGCGGACGGTGAGCAGGTTCACGTTGTGATCCTTCAGGAATTGGTGGTAAGCATTCTGGTCGACGTCTACGCTGACCCCGACCACAGCGATGCCTTTGCCTTTCATCCGCCTTTGCATCTCAACTAGCGATGGCATCTCCTCGACGCAAGGCGGGCACCAGGTCGCCCAGAAATTCAGCACTACCACTTGCCCGCGGAAATCGCTGAGCTTTACCGTGCGATCGGCATCCTGCACAGTAAACTCCGGGGCACTTGACCCGATTCGGGGTGGTCTCGATCCGCTGTAACACCCAGAAAGACCAATCAGGGCAATGCAGACGATGAAAATGGAGATCCGATGGGTAGACCGGCGCACCCAGCTATAATAATGGATTCCTGTCTGGAAGAGCGGCGCTCGGCGCTGCGTTCAGGGAAAGATAGTTGCGGCCCAGCCGCTCGTGTTTTCTGTTTATCGCGCGACTATGTCCGCAACTAGAACATCACCGCTTAGCCCACAAGTTTCCGTAATCATCCCCGCGCGCAATGAGGAAGCTTCACTTGGGGCTTGCCTGGAATCGCTGGTCTCTCAATCGGGTATCGATTTCGAGATCATCGTCGTAGATGACCATTCGACCGACCGAACCCAAGAAATCGCTCAGTCCTTCCCAAGGGTTCGAGTCATTGAGGCAGGACCTCTTCCCGAAGGCTGGACCGGGAAAAACAACGCTGTCGCGACAGGAGCCCGTGAAGCCCGTGGCCAGTGGTTGCTCTTCGCCGACGCCGATACAGTCCACTCAGTCGGGTCTCTGGCAAGGGCCCTCGCCGAGGCGATCCAGAACAAGGCGGAAATGCTGTCGTACTCGCCGGAGCAGATCACCATAAGCTTTTGGGAAGTGACGGTGCTCCCGGTTGTCTTTGCCGAGTTGGCGCGGCAATATCCGCCGTCAAAGGTCAGCGACCCGAACTCTCCCGAGGCCGCTGCCAATGGACAATACATTCTTATCCGGCGGGATATCTACGACGCGATTGGTGGGCACGCTGCGGTCGCTTCCGAGATACTGGAAGACGTCGCGCTGGCCCGGCGAGTCAAAGCCGCGGGATACAGACTTCGCTTCCGCTATTCCGAATCCGTCCGTACGCGCATGTACCGCAACTTCGCTCAACTGCGCGAGGGTTGGACCAAGAACCTGACGCTACTGTTTCCGCATCCGGTGTGGCTCGCGGCAAAAACGCTTTTCTGGTGGGTTCTTTTTATTTGCCTGATTTGTGTGCCATTGGTCGCGGTGGCTTTGAAACTTATGGGCCGTATTCTATCGGCGAACACCGCGACTCACACGCTCGCCAGTCTCGCCGATCGAAAGTTATTCTGGTTGATATGGCTCGCGGTCTTTGCAGCAGCTTCATTGCGAAATGTGAGGGTGCTCCAGCGCGCAAATTTCAATCCGATTCATGCGGTTAAGATGGGACTGTTTGGAATGCCGATGTTTGCTTATTTCCTGCTACGTTCGAAACGGATGCACGCAAGAGGTAGCGTAGCCTGGAAGGGACGCACTTACGAACCAACAGCAAGCACCAACGATACTGCCGGAACGGATTCAGGCCGGTCCAGAAATACATTCATGAAAACGCTACTTGCACTGATTTTATCGACGATTGTTCTTACCCTACTGGGAACGGCGATGTCGCCTGCCCAATCGGCGGATGACGAACCTCATTTCAACAACACCATGATCGAGCCAGGCGTCGGTATCGGCCCGCTCAAGATCAATGACTCTCGGGACCGCGCCCTTCAGCTCTTCCCCAAGAAAGCCATCGACCAGGAATGGGAGGACCCGTGCGGCACCACGATCGACTGGACTGACTCCACCAATCCCGTCGGCCATGGCGACGTATTTATTCGTATGAAGAAGGGCAAGGTCTTCCAGATCGAGTCGTCGACCACACGTTTCCACACGGTCGAAGACATCACGACATTCGAGTCGCCGGAAAAGGCGGCGCAAGCGTACAAGGACATGCGAGCGTATGCCCTTTTAACCGCGCCCAATCCGGCTCTAGGCTCGCGTCCGCTTGTCTTCTGGGTCGACAAAAAGAAGGGAATTGCGTTTGCCCTGGCCTTCGATCCTTCACGTCACAAGCGCTACGTCTACAAAATCATCGTATTTGAACCCAACAAGAACTTTTGCCCAGAGCAGGAGACGATCAACTCCACGAAGTGGCAATCTATCCCCCAGGGTGCGGTCGAACCGCCGGCCGAACTCAGCCCGGAACGTTAATGTCATAATGCTTAGTTAAATTGATTGTTGATCACCGTTCCGAGAATGGCGGGGACGGCTGATGTTGACTCTCCAATAGAAACATGGTCTATCTGACGCGCAAAGCCGAATTCGCCGCCTCGCACTACTATCACAATCCCGCGTTTACTCCCGAAGAAAACCAACGCATCTTCGGCAAATGCAATAACCCCAATGGCCACGGGCACAATTACACGCTTGAGGTCACGGTGAAAGGCGAGGTTGATTCGCGCTCCGGATTCGTCGTCGATCTGAAGCAACTGAAAGAAATTATGAACCGCGAAGTCCTGGATGCAATGGACCATCGCTTCTTGAACAAAGAGGTCCCTGAGTTTTTCACCAAGATCCCGACAACCGAGAATCTGGCAATTGCAGTCTGGCAGCGGCTGGAACCTAAGCTGCGCAATGCGCGACTGCACCGTGTCCGCGTCTACGAAACCCCAGATCTTTTCGTCGATTTCTATGGAGAGGAATAGCTAGCAGCTAGAAGCTGGCAGCTGACTATGATCGCCCATCTAAGCCGCCGTTATCTTTTCTCAGCATCGCACCGGCTGCACAATCCCGAGATGTCCACGGAAGAGAACCGCGCCACGTATGGCAAGTGCAATAATCCTCACGGGCACGGCCACAACTACATCCTCGAAGTCACCGTCAGCGGGCCGGTTGATCAGAGTACCGGCATGATTTGCAACCTTGTCGATCTCGATCAGTGCGTGGAAAGCGAAGTACTCTCCCGCTATCAGCTTGAGAATTTGAATACCCTGCAGGAATTCTTGAAGACCGTGCCCACCACCGAGAATCTGTGTATCGAGATCTTCGAAATATTGCAGCGAACGTTCTCTCAAGCTCATCTGGATAGAGTGAAACTTGAAGAAACCATGATGAATTCCTTTGAATATGCGGGAGGGCAAGAACTAAGCCGTCGGTAGCGGGAGCAGTGAGTTAAAGCCAGACCAACATCGACCAGATGATGCAAACGTAGCCTGGCTGGCGTTCGTTGAGGAGGGTAGGTCACCCTAATGAAATCATCCCTGGAAAAGCAATCTGAAAAAGCAAAGGAGTCTCCTACGCTGACCAGCGCGACCTATGAAGATCTGGTTCGCGAAATGTTAGTCCGTCTCGGAGAGCAGCCAACGCGCGAAGGGCTGGTCGATACGCCCGCACGTGTCCAGAAGGCTATGAAGTTCCTGACCAAGGGCTATGAAGAAGATCCTGAAGCGCTGCTCAAAGGTGCTCTTTTCACCGTTAGTTACGACGAGATGGTGATCGTGAAAGACATCGAGATGTTCAGCCTCTGTGAGCACCATATGCTGCCATTTTTCGGCAAGGTGCATGTTGCTTATATCCCGAACGGGCGTGTGATTGGTCTGAGCAAAATCCCACGTCTCGTAGAGCTGTTCTCGCGGCGCCTGCAGATCCAGGAACGCCTCACGACGCAAATCGCCGAGACGATTCAGAAAGTGATCGAGCCGCAGGGCGTCGGAGTCGTCATCGAAGCGCGCCACCTTTGCATGATGATGCGTGGTGTGGAGAAACAGCACTCGGCGGCCGTCACCAGTTCGATGCTCGGATGTTTCCGGAACGAAGAAGAAACACGCAGCGAGTTCCTCTCGCTGATTCGCCAGCGTCCGAACGGCGTTTAGCGAACAAATATTCGGATTCCACAGAATTTTTCGGGACGAATTCATACATGACCCGTCTCACCTGAACGGTGAGACGTCCCCAGCTTTCTCGGTCCAACAACCCTCAAGGTTTCGCCCTACTCGAGCAGCCTACGTCGCATTCCACAGGTGTAGGTGGCGGGGGACGGCTATCACGAAACATTTTCATGTTGTTATCTGTCTTGTTGGCAGGCTGCGTGTTCGCCATCAATCGTCCGTCGCTCAGCTTTCAGTTCATCCTTGATGATCATCGCTTCACCGCAGATCCCCGCATCCAGAATCCTGACCATATTGGAGACTATTTCACTAGCTTTGTCTGGGCGCAATTCATTGGCGCCCAGCCAAGTTTTTACCGGCCGGTATTTCTGCTATGGCTGCGACTGAACTTTCTAGTGAGCGGTTTATGCCCCCGGGGATGGCACCTGCTTAGCATCACAAAGCATCTGTTGGTCTGTGGCTTATTGGGTTTGCTGGTCTGGAAATTGTTGCGCAATTCGACTGCTGCGCTTCTGGCCGCCGCTCTATTCGTATTGCACCCAGCCCATACCGAGTCAGTCAACTGGGTTACAGTCCCAGATCCACTGATGGCGAGCGGAGTGCTAGTCGCTCTGCTGTGCTATTTCAAGTTTGTCGATGCTCAAGTGAAGTCCGTCCTCGTCGAGAAGAAGAAACCCCAGAAGCGTTCACCAAGCAAGTCGAGGGACCTTCCATTCGTCTGGTTTTCCGTCTCAGTCGCAGCTTACCTTGGCGCGCTCCTTGCGAAGGAGACGGCGATCGTCTTTCCTCTCATGATTCTGGCGTTAGGAATGCGAGCGAGTTCGGCGCGAAGGGAGTTCAAGGGAAGTGAGTCACTCCGTAGCCGATTAGGACGCGCGATCGCGCATACTGGACCATTTCTTGCGGTTACCGGCATCTACCTTCTGTTGCGATTGAACGCTCTGCAAGGCAAGCTCGGAGCGGCCACGCAGCATTTGCGGTGGACAACCGTTGTGCTCTCGTGGCCGGCAGTCCTTTGTTTCTATTTCAAGGCCATGCTGTGGCCGATACGCTCCTATTCGTTTGCCGATCCCATATTGGTCGAGAGGTTCTCTGTCCGCGGCGTTCTGTTTCCATTAGTAGCGACGGTTGTCATTCTGGGTGTCGTTGTCCTTTCGTTGTATTGGCTCCGTTCCAGAGTTTATGCGCGTCTTGATTCGAGAGCTATCGCCGGGTTGGACTTCGCCTTGCTCGCCGGGTTTCTGCTGCTTGTTTTGCCTCTCCTCCCAGCTCTGAACTTGAACGCACTAAACCCCCGCGACTTTTTGCACGGACGTTACACTTATCTGCCTCTAGCGGGATTAATGTTGCTGGTGGGCACCGCTTGGCATCTGGCAGGGAGGGCACGAGCAGCGTTGCTTGTCGCGAGTGTCTCAGTAATGGCCTTGTTCGCGGCGGGCACCTATTCGCAAGAAGGGCAATGGAGAGACGACGTGGCCGTCTTCACCACCGCGCATCAGCTGGCCCCGCATAATGAACCTGTCGCCAGGAATCTGGCCGATACTCACGTGCGTGCGGCTTTACTTCTTGAGGAGCAGGGGCGCTGCAGCGAGGCAGTTCCGGTATTCCGCGAGGTGGCGCGAAACGATCCGCAAGACTGGTATGCGTTCGCTGCTCTCGGTTATTGCCTTGTTCAGATGAACGATCTGGTGGGCGCAGAAGACTCGCTTCATCACGCAGTAGATATCTCCCACGACCCGAATATCGTCCAGCAGTGGCAAGAATTGCGCGCGCACATAGGGCTTACTGTTCCTGCGGGACGCCACTGACGTTCTCCCATTCACTGGTGTTTATTGTCCGTTCAAAAATGGTTTTGCTCGTTCCGGTGTAGTGGCTTGCGGAAACCGTCGGCGACATGAGACGATCTCCTGTTTTGGGGACGGTGGCGGTGACCAGCCACCGCCACTAAGGGAAGGAATTATACATGTATCAGAAACGTCCAGGAGTCTTCATGGCCGACTGGTGGGACGCAGACGGCCGCCGCCACCGCAAACAGTTTTCCACGGCGTCAGCCGCCCGAGAACATGAGCATCGCGAAACAGCTCTTGCCCATACCGAACGCGCAGGCCGCGAAATGAAGCTGGCCGCGCGCAGCAGCAGCGCCCGGCGTTCCAAGCCAGCAGTGGCGGATACTGGCACCGTCGAACCAGCAAAGGGAAAGCTTGGCGTGATGATCCCCGGCATGGGCGCCGTGGCAACGACCTTCGTCGCGGGCGTCGAGGCCATCCGCAAGGGTCTCGCCAAGCCCATCGGTTCGCTCACGCAGATGGGGACTGTTCGGCTCGGGAAGCGCACCGACGGACGTTCTCCGAAGGTGAAAGAGTTCGTTCCCCTCGCCGGGCTTGATGACTTGGTATTCACTGGTTGGGACATTTTCGAAGACAACATGTTCGAATCCGCCTCGAACGCAGGCGTGCTCGACTACCGCCTCCTCGAACAACTGAAGCCTTTCCTGTCTTCCATCACACCGCGCCCGGCCGTTTTCGATCATAACTACGTCAAGAAGATCGACGGGCCAAACGTGAAGAAAGGCAAGTCGAAGATGGACCTCGCCGAGCAGCTTCGGCAGGACATTCGCGATTTCAGGAAAGCAAGTGGCGCCAGCCGCCTGATCACCATGTGGTGCGGTTCGACGGAGTCGTACATCGAGCCGACCGAGGCGCATCAGTCTGTTAAGTCATTTGAAAAGGCGCTTCGTGAGAACGACGAAATGATCGCGCCTTCGATGATCTATGCTTACGCCTCGCTGATGGAAGGCGTCCCGTTCGCCAACGGTGCGCCGAACCTCACTGTTGACCTCCCCGTGATGCTCGAACTCTCGCGCAAGAACCAGGCGCCGATCTGCGGCAAGGACTTCAAGACCGGTCAGACCCTGATGAAGACCGTACTCGCACCGGCATTCAAGGCGCGCCTCCTTGGACTCAGCGGCTGGTATTCCACCAACATCCTGGGGAATCGTGATGGGGAAGTGCTCGACGATCCAGGCTCGTTCAAGACCAAGGAAGAATCAAAACTCGGAGTGCTCGAGCACATCCTGCAGCCGGGCCTTTATCCGGAACTCTACGGGAACATGTTCCACAAGGTGCGCATCAACTATTACCCGCCACGCGGCGACAACAAAGAGGGCTGGGACAACATCGACATTTTCGGATGGCTCGGCTACCCGATGCAGATCAAGGTGGATTTCCTCTGCCGCGACTCGATCCTGGCCGCACCGATCGTGCTCGACCTGGTGCTGTTCCTCGACTTGGCGCAGCGTTGCTCAGAACTAAAGGGACTTGGCATTCAAGAGTGGCTCAGCTTCTATTTCAAGTCTCCGATGACGGTACCGGGTTTGTATCCGGAGCATGACCTGTTCATTCAGCTCATGAAGTTGAAGAACACGCTCCGTCACTTGAAGGGCGAAGAACTGATCACGCACTTGGGTTTGGAGTACTACGACTGACCGAATGTGGCGCGGGTGCTTGCCCGCGCCACTCTAGCACTTCCCAGATCTCGCGGGACGTGATCGGAGATGCAATGTCTCCCGGTCATTTTTGGCCATTTCTCACGGCGCAGGACGTTCTCCGCTGGCGGCGCCCTACGCCCGTTTACTGCATCGAAAGGTATGTTCACTCCCTAGGTGTTTGCTTTTACAATCAGGACTAATAGATTGGAATCAAGAGCTTAGAGAAAATCTGACGGAAGTGGGGAACCTGCCGGAGTACGGGGTCAGGCGAGAGAGTCCGTCTGCGCCGGTGCTAAAATAACAGGATATCCAAATATGCCTTTGAAAACACTGTTTTTGAATCCTCCCTCATTTGAGAATTTCGACGGAGGCGCGGGCTCTCGCTGGCCCGCCACGCGCGAAATTGAGAGTTATTGGTACCCAGTATGGCTGGCCTATCCGACGGGGATGCTGGAGGGAGCACGGTTGCTAGATGCGCCGCCTCATCACATCTCAGGCGAAGAGACAATCCAGCTTGCCAAGGATTACGAGTTTCTTGTTCTGTTTACCTCCACTCCGGGCTTCCCTGGGGACATTCGCCTGGCCCGGGCGATCAAGGAGGCTAATCCGAAGATCAAGATTGCATTTGTGGGGCCGCACGTGAGTGTGCTGCCCGAGAAGTCATTGCGCGATTGCCGCGAGATTGATTTCATTTGTCGTAAGGAATTCGACTACGCCGTTGTGGACTACGCCAATGGCAAGCCGCTCGAAGAGATTGCGGGTGTGTCGTTCTTAAAGCACGACAAAGTCGTGCACAATCCGGATGCGCCGCAGATCCAGAATTTGGACGCGCTTCCGCACGTCACCGAAGTCTACAAGCGCGACCTCGATGTGACGAGATACAACGTGCCGTTCCTGCTGTATCCGTATGTGTCGTTGTACACGACGCGCGGTTGCCCGGCGCAGTGCACCTTCTGTCTGTGGCCGCAGACACTGAGCGGCCACCCATGGCGCAAGCGCTCGACAGACGACGTTGCTGCCGAAATGACCAAGGCGAAGACGATGTGGCCGGAAGTGAAGGAATTCTTCTTCGATGACGACACCTTCAATATTCAGAAGGCCCGCACAATCGAGCTGTGCGCGAAGTTGAAACCCCTCGGGCTGACCTGGTCTTGCACGTCACGCGTAACGACCGACTACGAAACGCTGAAGGCAATGAAAGAAGCTGGGTGCCGATTGCTCATCGTTGGATATGAATCGGGTGATCAACAGATTCTGAAGAACATCAAGAAAGGCGCGACCGTCGAGCGGGCGCTGCAGTTCACCAAGGATTGCCACAAGCTGGGGTTAGTGATTCACGGCGACTTCATTCTCGGATTGCCTGGGGAGACGCACCAGACGATTAACAATACCATCGCGTTTGCGAAGGAGTTGGATGTCGAAACGATTCAGGTCTCAGTGGCTCACGCTTATCCCGGAACTGAACTTTACGACTACGCGGTGAAGAACGGCTTCATGGTCGGCGACAACAAGATGGTGGACGAGGGCGGACATCAGTTGGCGCATATCCAGTATCCGGGGTTGCCCGCAGATGACATTCTTGGGGCGGTGCACCGGTTCTACGATGAATATTACTTCCGTCCGAAAGCCGTTTTTCGCATCTTGAAGAAAGCGGCGTTTGACAGCGGGGAACGTAAGCGGCTTTACAAAGAGGCGAGGACGTTTTTGAAGCTGCGTTCTGCCCGCAACAAGATGGTGAAGAAACACGCTGAAGCGGCCGCTGCTGCGCCAGCGGGTGCGATGACCGATTAGGCTTGGTTCTCGGGGCAAGTGCTGGGCGGAAGCCATCTCAACATGGAATGAGTCCCTCAGGGGCTAAGGCCCTTCGACTCGCGGTGTTTTTGTGACGCGGCTGGAAGCCTCGTCCCTTTAAACAGCTTGTCTATAAGTCGGGGTCGGGCATCCTGCGTTTAAAAGAGTTCGTCAGATGGCTTGAACGAACTAGGAACAGATTTCTAAGTGACCTTCCGCAAGTATCTGGTGCTGGCTGGAGTGACCGTCTTCGCGGCGGCGGGCGACTCCATGCTCTCACATGGGATGAAGCAGACCGGCAGCGTCTCTCTCCATCATCTGCAAGGTGTAATTCTGGCTCTCTTAAATCCATGGGTGGCCTCCGGGATTCTTCTGCTGCTTGCCTTTTTCGCTTCCTACATGAATGCGCTTTCGTGGGCCGATCTGACCTATGTGCTCCCGGCGACGTCGCTGGGGTATGTATTGTTGGCGCTGGTGGCGAAGTTTGCGCTGCATGAACAAATCAGTTTGCTGCGCTGGCTGGGAATCGTGCTGATCTCTGGCGGCGTGGGTTTTGTTGCGGGTGGGGAAGCGCTGACTTCGCATGTACACCATTCATCTCCACCCTTCGCAAAAGGCGCCAAGGATGGGCCAGCCGAAGCCGAGGTTGCTTCGGCGGTGTCGAGCGGATCAGAACGATGAAACATCTCTACACGTGGAGCGCAATTCTGATTGTCGTCTTCTTTTCAGTCGTGGGCGATATTCTGATCGCGCGTGCCATGAAGAAGGTTGGCGATGTACACGAGTTGTGGGATCGCTGGGGGTTGTGGGCGGTGGTGGGAAGAGTGCTCTCGCGGCCGAGTTTCTTCCTCGGAGTCGCGGCTATGGCTGTCGCGTTCTTCAGTCTGCTGTTTGCATTGTCCTGGGGGGATGTAAGCCTAGTGGCTCCTGCTGCGGCGTCCCTGACATTTATTGGGAATGCATTCGCGGCGAAAATCTTTCTTCATGAAAAAGTCGACCGGCGTCGATGGATCGCGGCGGTGCTAGTCGCCGCGGGTGTGGCTCTGCTGGCCGGTTGAACTTGTGGTTGGTGCGGGCAGCAGAATTGCAAATCAAAAGCCTGTATCGCAGAGGATGCTGAGATCTGAGAACGGGAGCTTACTTGGCGTGCCTTGGGCGGTTAGCGGTCACTTGCTTCCCCGACGGTTCCTGCCATGCACATCAGAAATTCAAAGAACAACCACTAAGGACATTAAGAGGCACGAAGGCACCTGGGTTCACTCAAGCGGGTCTTGTGGGAGAATTGCTTCGTCCTTCCATATGATGCTGGACTGAACGCGCGGGTGCCACGAGACTCGGCTAGCTTCGAACCGAGTTGCTGCTCGCTGAAAGTTCATTGCCGGAAGCCTCAGGCGATGTTAGCGGTTGCGACTCAGCATTTTAGTTCAGCTCAGCAGCTTGAAGACTTTGCAGGTGCGTTCGATCAACTGCTCCTGGAGTGGAGTGGGATGAAGAAATTCGAGGCCGTGGTTGAAGCCCACGCGATTGCGGACGACACCGCGTACGACAAACTCCATGGTGTTGTACGGAATCAAGAACTCGAGAATCACGCTGGTACCGGCGTCGAACTCTCGCGTCAAGAAGAGGCGCATGCCTCCACGGCTGATATCACAAGCCTCCCCGCGAAGGTTCAAGCGCTCACCATTGAGGAACACGGTTACGCTCACGGGAATTACAACCGCATGGCGTTCCCAAAGCCGATGGTCCTCCTGGGGATTCATCTCGGGTTCTGGCTGCACTGTTTGCATCCTGACATTCCTAATGTCTCGCACCCTGTCCTTTCGGACAATCCCACGACGGTAACGAAGCCGTGACTTCCGGGTGGTGACTGTCGAGTACTAGTCGAAACTCCTTGAGCATGAATGTCTTAGCGGATCGAGGGCATCGCCCCGGTTCTGGCGAACTGCCCAGTGATAGAGTTCCCTGATGGAGCACCCGGTCCTGCTCTATGACGGAGTTTGTGGGCTCTGCAACTGGACGGTGCAGTTCGTTCTACGGCGCGACGGTGAAAAAAGGTTCCGCTTTGCTCCGTTGCAGAGTGCGTTTGCTGCGAGACTGCTCGGGAAGAAGGGTGTAGACGCATCCGATCTAAGTTCGGTTTACATCGCGGTCTTTCGCGAACAAGGGGAAATACTGCTGATGCAGTCGGACGCGGTGTTGTGGGTAATGGAGAAATTGCCTGGTATTTGGCCTGGTGTGGCGCGGGTTCTGCGGTTCGTGCCGCGCACAGTTCGCGACTGGGGATATCGCGTGATTGCCCGCAGCCGGTACCAGTTGTTTGGAAAATACGATACGTGTCCCATTCCGAGCGAGAGTGACCGCGAACGTTTCATCGAAGTCTGACGAGAGTGCGGGTCGACGCTCCGTGATAGATTTTCGGGATGCCTCACGGCGAAATGACCACGAGCCGACTGGAAGCGTTTAGCGATGGCGTTATCGCGATTATCGTCACGATCATGGTGCTGGAGTTGCGATCGCCGGCGCAACCGACCTGGCCGGCGCTGTTGAGAGTAGCGCCGATTTTTCTCAGCTATGCATTGAGTTTTCTGGTGGTTGCCATCATGTGGGTGAACCACCATCATTTGATCCATGCGGTGCGGGACGTTACAGCGCGTCTGCTTTGGTCGAACTTGAATCTGCTTTTCTGGATGTCACTGGTTCCATTTGTCACGGAGTTTCTGGGCAAGAACTATCACCAGCCGGTGGCCGTAGCCTTGTACGGTCTGGATTTGTCACTGTGTGGAGTGGCGTTTTTTCTACTGCGTAGCGAACTGGTCCGGCAGAGTCGTCATGACGCCAATCTGATTGAGTATCATGCGAGCGTGCAACGCAAGAATCTTCTGTCGGCAGGACTGTATTTCTCGGCAGCGCCGCTGGCCTACGTCTCGATTTATATTTCGTTCTTTATCTTCGTGTTGATTCCGGCGATGTACTTCCTTCCGGAGGGAAAGCTGGCAGGAACAAGGGAATAGCGACCCCTCGATCGGCCTCGGGCGGAAGCGAGTTACCCTGTTTATACGCTCGTCTCTGCCCAAGGCTCTTCGCTCATCCCGATACCTGCCATCTCGTGAGCGGCAGCTTACTGCATCGGCGATGTATTTGGCACTGTTCCTGGCAGACACGCTGTGCCGTTCGGGTTATTCGCTCCTGTTGGCTGAGTAGCGCCAGCATTCGTGTTGTTTCCAGCAGCTCCTCCCGAGGGCGCAGGAGAATTATTAGTGCTAGCAGAGCCGCTATTGGTGTTTGGTTGATTGTTTGGCATTGGCGTTGGCGCGGTCACACACGGCGCCGTGCCGCTCGGAGCCGACTGGGTTGTCGGCTGAGTCGGTGCGGGCGCGGCTCCTGTCGGACTCGGTGCAGTCTGGGTGGGCGCTGGCGTCTCTGTGTTGGGTGGTGGTACAGGCTCTGTATTGGGCCCTGCTGCTTTGGTGGTGATCGGGGTTGGCGGCCCGATCGTTGTAGTTTGTGGCATCGTTGTCGAGTTCGGTGGCGTCGTGGTTTGATTCGGCGGCGCGGTTGTCTGAGTTGGCGCTGGTGCCGCAGGCGTTGCCGGCATCGTGGTTCCGGCCGGTGCAGCGGGTTGCGATTTCGGTGGCGGCGTTGCCGGTGGAGGCGCGGTCGCACGGGTTCGTTGTGCCGCGGCCCAACTTGCAAATGTCAGAAGAAGGAATAGCGCGAAGATTCGGCTCATCATAGGAGACTCCATGAACTTTTGCGGATTTGCGGCGGCGCTTCCTTAAGTCTCAATTTGTGCGGGGAGGGTTACTATACGGCGAATGCCGTACCGGTCGGCTGGAGCCGGTGCGATGGTGGAGAACTAGATTCCTCCTTCTCGCTTCGCGAGTCGTCAGAATGACAACGTTCAAAGGTCGAGGAGACGACCGACGCTATTTGTGATATTGCGTCGGCTGCGGGCCTTTTTCCAGCGTAGGGCGATCCCATATCCACCCTTGGCGCGTGTAGCTGGCTAATTCGAAATCCTGAGTTAGTTCGAGCGCGTCTGTCGGGCAGGCGTCTTCGCAGAGTCCGCAGAACATGCAGCGGCTGAGATCGTAGGTGAAGTTGGTCAGTTCTTTGCGGCGCGTCTTCTCATTGCGCTCGCTGGAAACGACAATAAGGTGTTCGGGGCACGCTAGAGCGCAGAGGTCGCAGGCGATGCACATCGTCTCATCAGTATCGGGATTTACGTTGAGGCGCGGTGCTCCGCGGTAGCGCTCGGCGACTTGCGGCCGTTCCAGTGGATACTGCTCGGTATAGATTTCCTTGGGATCCTGATAGCGGAAAGTGACCTTCAGGCCTTGGAGAAGGTCGACAAGGAAGACTTTGCGGAGCAGGCTTGGCATGCCCATAACGCCGTAAGCATACCACTAACAGACAGATCCTCGAAACTCGTACTTTTCAAGCGCTTTCCAAGTGGCCTAAATTCAAGGTGACGATGTTTTTCATCGATGCCTCCATCGCTAAAAAAAGAGCAAAGTGCTGCAATATTTCATTCGTTTAAACGTCGTAGTAGTAGAAGGCATGCTATGAAGGCATATCTGGATAACCTGCCGACGAAGACGTGGTTGCTGCTCGTCGTTTCTGCCGTGGTTCTCGCCTATCCGCTGGTCTGGATTGGGGTTCCGCTGTGATCCACGCAGCCGTGCCGGAGGTGGTACGTTCCGTGTTGAGCGTGCTGTAGATGCTCCCGTCTGTCGAGAGTTAACGTGGACAGTGATCCGACGATTGTGGAGCCGTTCGCCACAAGTCATTCATCGGTAGTTTTTGGATGACCAAAGGGCGTTCTGGTCGTCTTTAACAGTAAGAATGGGGAACTTCCTGTGACGCATATTCGTACATGGGAAGTAGTAGGGGACGCCATGAAGGCCTATTTCAACAAGTTACCGACAAGAACGTGGCTCCTGCTCGTCATGCCACTTGTGGTGCTGGCATATCCGATTGCTCGAATTGTGGTTCCCGCCGTGTTACACGCCGTGGTGCCTGAGGTGGTGCGGTCGGTGCTGAGCGTGATCTAGTTGCACTGCCAGCGTCATAAAGTCGCGCATCAACCCGCTACAATGATGCCGACGGCACATGTCAAACCAGCCACAATCTGCCCGGGGCATATCCCCATCTCCGACTCTCGATGAACTCTGGATGGAAGATGCGCTGCGCTGCGCGCAGCGCGCGCTGGAGATGGGGGAGATCCCCGTTGGGGCCGTGGTGGTATGCGACGGCAAGATCGTGGGCAGGGGATGGAATCGGAACATTGTTGACGCGGATCCGACCGCACACGCGGAGATCGTTGCGTTGCGCGAAGCGGGAGCAACCGTTGGTAACCATCGTCTGGGAGAGTGCGAGCTGTTTGTTACAATTGAACCTTGCGCGATGTGTTCCGGCGCGTTGGTGCATGCGCGAATCAGGCGCCTGGTATATGGGTCAGATGATCCCAAAGCCGGGGCTGTGTATTCGGTGATGCAGGTGGTGAATCATCCGCAGCTGAACCATAAGATGGAAGTTCAGGGCGGAGTGCTTGCCGGACGCAGTGCGGAAGTGCTGCAAACGTTCTTTCGAAATCGTCGGTAGGCTGAACCGAATTGCACGCCACATGTGAGTGGCGGGAAAACAGATTCCTCGCTTTGCTTCGGAATGACAACCGGTTTGGTCAGTCAAACGGAGCGTACCGATAACGACTTTTGTCCGGCGCGGAGAGGTGCGTGAGTGGTTGAAACGATCCGCCTCGAAAGCGGACATACCTTAACGGGTATCGGGGGTTCGAATCCCTCCCTCTCCGCCATGCATTTTGTTATCAATGAGTTGCAAACTGTGATACCTGCCGAGATACCGAGTTGGGTCGGAGGTAGTCCCAGTGGCCAACACTCAATCCCGCGAAGTCAATCTCACTAAACGAGTTCAAACCCCGCGCGGAACGCGGTATTGCCGCGTCGTTCTGGTTCAAACGGCCGAATCCGTCCCGAGTGGCGCCCAACTGACGAGCGTTTTCTGTAGATGCGCGTAATGATTCCACAAACAATGTCGGCTCCCATGTCCGAGTAGACTTTGGAGGTGCAAACCAACCAAGACCCGGAGGAAAAGAACCTAACAAGCACCTGCAATGAATTTGAATTCACCCGTCCTCAGCCGCCTTGGAGAAGACGGGTGAACCCGATCCGAAAGGTGTGTCGCGAGACCGCCACCAACAGGCTACGGCGTCAGTTGCGTGATTCGCGTATACCAATTGGCAAGTGTTGTGCGCGTACCGGTCCCATTCACCGCACAGGCTCCGAATGGCGCACTGATATACGTCGAGAACGTGCACGTCTGGCCGATGTATTCGGAAGCGATCCACACCGAGTTGCCAAGAGTGAACGTCGCTCCGTAGTCGCCCCATCGATTGCGTCCAGTCGGGCCGACCTCAGCCTTGTACGAAGTAAAGCCGTCGTCGGGGCCTGCTCCCGGGACTACAACAGATATCGGCCCTGCACCGACCATGGCATCCAGCGGAACATACGCCGCGCTGGGGAAATTACCTGGGTCCGATCCACCATCGCCCGATCCCAACAGCGTGAACGCGATCACTCCTCTGCCGCTCGCCGTCACGCCCACCGCGGGATACGTCAGGTCGTTGTTGAGTAACCCCAACACTCCCTGCAGTGCTACAGTTCCGCTCACCGCTGTTGTGGTTGAAGACGGCTTAATGATGAAGTACGCGATGCCCGCCTTGTTTTGGGGACCATTGCTTCCAGTCATGCTTACTCCGGTATCCAATGATGCCCAGAGCTTGCCATTGGCAAACACTACCTGCTGCATACGAGCGTCGTTAGCGTCGATATGCTGCGATTCGGTTTCGTTGTGCGCCGGCTCGGTCGTGAACAGCGCCTGCCAGCAACCCGTAAAAGGGGGACCAAGAGACGTAATCACCGTCGTCGTGTCGTTGATGCAATCGCCAAGTGGAATGTCCCCGATCCTCTGTCCGGCTTTCCCAGGAACCGAATAAAGCTCGACTTGGACCACACCGCTATTCAATTGTGGGGCAGGCGTCGTGGAGGTCAGCGATTGCGTGTTGGAAATCGCCCAGATCCGCAGTCGAGTGTCTGAAGCCGTGGTGCTGAAACGGGCCACCGAACTGAGCAAGTACTCCGTTCCTCCCGCTTCCTGCGAGAAAGATGTTCCCGGCGAGATCGCGGGCCACACAGTGAAGCCCGGATTCCCCTCGAGAGTGAAATTCGCAGTGTCGAAAAGAATCGCCGAGGTCACGGTTCCCGCCTCCAGACCCCGCTTTGACAACGCGTAGATCTGGCTCGCCCGGAATCCAGGCGCAAAAAAGTTGAATTCATTGGTTGTGATGTAGAACCCGTTGGCATCGGCGCCGACGTGAGGGTAGTCGCCTAGGCATGGCCCGCCGACACAATTGTGATTTGGAGTGCCCTGGCTTCCGTCATTCTGTACGGGCAAGTGGAAGATCGTGAATGGATCGAGTGGACTGGCGCTCGTGCTGACGGCGATGTCGAGGTGATTGGTCCCCGACAGTGCAGAAGATGTTCCCACGCGGTCCAGAGTCAGCACCACCACGAACCAGCGTTGCGTGGGAGCGTCGAAAATGCAGCTGGGATCGGTGATCTCGGGCCCAAACGCGCCGGTAGTCCGATTAATTGCGGCCGCGTACCCGAAGAAGGTATTCAGGTCCACCACGCCTGTCTGTGCGTTGCCTTTCGTGTCATAAACACGGAGTACGTCGTTGATCGCCTCCATGACGAAACCATTTCCCGCACACAGCCCCTGGTCGGGAGGCTCGATGCTGAACTGGTTTCCTCCGTTGGCCAGGCGTTGATTGCGGTGATTGAGACCGTCGAAACTGAGATTCACGATCGGATTCGATTTCGCCTTCTTGCCGCTCTTGGCCGACACACCGGGCCCGGGCGAACCTCCAAGCGTGCGATTGATGACTTGAGCACCGGATGAAACCGTGGATCCGCTCCCATCATCGCTCAGGTCGAGTGCGGGATCGAACTCCGGAGCCTGAAATGGGCCATCCACTCCCTCCGTCGAACTCTGTAGTGAACTGATGCCCCCGCTGGTTAGTGGAACGTTTTGGGCAGTGACCCGCTGCGCTGAACAGATGAGCAGAACGAGGCCAATTGCGAGCATGGACAGTGTCAACTTTCTCATAGCTCATTCCTCCGCTCAGAATTTCTGATTTGTTTTCCGGGAAAACCTGAACAGCGTCGTATGCCGGTCCTTAGAATCGGCGGGCCTAACAAAGCAGGGGTCGACGCAACAAAGTGGCGAGCGCTTCTATAACTCGAGAGACCCTCGTGGCGTTGCTGCCCAAGTCTGCAATTCTGCCCAGCTGTTGTCAACTACTAACCGGGCTTCTTAGCCAGGTAGGAGGGTTTTAGGCCAACCGAGTTGACCCTTAAAGCCAAAATTGACAAGGGAGTTCCCGTCGCTCTGTCCTGGAAGCCGTTTACACTCATCATCGGATGGAGCGGTAGAATGCTTTAGCCGTGAAATGTCTGCTCTTCCCTGCGGTAGCTACGATGTCACAAGGTTTCGACATGCGCGCAGTTTCCGCTTGTAGATGAGCACAAGCCCCGCCGCAATCCCCAACCCAACTGCGAGTTTCACCATGCGCTCATTGCAATAAGCAGGACTGCGCCTCGCATCGTTGATATGCTCAGGCCGGACCCCGACGCCAATGGCGCGCCCTATCACGTGCGTAATGCCCGGAATCTGCACGGCCGTTTTCAATTGCCAGGGTAGCTGCAACGGGCCGCTCTGGCGGAAAAGCTGAGCAAACAACTTGTGGGCATTCGCCTGGGCGGCTTGCGTCATTCGCGTAGGAAACTCGCGACGACGCTGAACGCGAGAGAGCAATTCCGGCGTTACTCTGTATTCGCGTAACGCATCGGCAAGCAGGTTCGCGGTTGCGACCGCATCCTGAATTGCCAGATTGATGCCGACGCCGCCTGCCGGCGACATTGCGTGTGCAGCATCTCCGATGCAGAGCAATCCGGGTTCATACCATCGCGCCAGCCGATTCAGCTTTACCGTAAGCAGATTGATAGCGTCCCAACTCTGCAATTCTTGAACGCGGTCCCCGAGGTATGGAGCAATGCGCGCAATAGTCTCGCGGAACGCTTCCATTCCAGCCTTCTTCATCTCTTCAAACGAACCTTTGCGGATGATGAGACCCGCCTGAAAATAATCACCGCGGTTGATGAGAACAAGTGCTTGCCCATAATTAATGTTCCCGAATAATTGTTCGGGATCATGGGGGTGCCGGCCGATGCGAAACCATAGTACGTCCATGGGCACGCCGAATTCAGTCACTGGCAACTTCGCGGCATTGCGGATGGTCGAGTGCCGCCCATCACAAGCAACCACGAGGTCGGCCGAAATCTGCATCCTGCCATTTGGAGTTTGTGCTACCACTCCAACGATTTTTCTATCCTCGCGAAGCAAGTCAGTCGCCTCGTGCTCCATGCGAAGATCGAAACCGGAGAATTTCCGAGCGCACTCCGAGAGGAAATTCAAGAAGTCCCACTGCGGCATCAGAGCTACGAACTTGCAATGCGTGGGAACGCGAGTGAAATCTGCGACCTTAAAGCGGTAACCGCCGACCACTCCGCTAATAGACCGCAGTTCCTGATGCGGCACCGTCAGCAACTCGTCGAGAATTCCGAGTTCGTACATCACTTCCAATGTGGAAGGATGGACCGTGTCTCCACGGAAATCGCGAAAGAAATCCTTATGCTTTTCCAGGACCGTGACGCTTACCCCTCTGCGCGCGAGCAGATACGCAAGCATGATGCCCGCAGGACCGCCACCCACAATGCAACACCTTGTCTGGAGGCTGTTTGCCATTCTGATGTTTCCCTAGCCTTCATTTTACTGGTCGGAAAAAGGGAGGAGCGTTAGAGAGTTCGACAAATGGCCAACACCACTGGCAACAGAAACCTCGTCACTAGCCACCGCGCTCCGTAGCCACCGAGCAATAGTAGGGTTGAGTGGGCCGCGGAAAGACGTGGTAAACGCAGGCTTTCTGTTGCGGCGCGTAAGAGAATTGCAGCGGCGCAGAGGGCAAGATGGGCGAAGTGGGCAAGGTTTTAAAGCCAAGAAGGGTAGCCGCAAAAAGACCTGAAAAACGCATCACGTTGTGGGCCCTCAAGCCAACTTTGCCGCAACCGCACGGAAACCGGCTGCAAAGACATTATTTCCGATCTGTGCAACCGTTTCCTCACGATCGGCACCGACGACTTCGAAGTCGGCCCACCATTCCGCAAAGGTCCGGTCGCCATTGGTGACGCGATGCAGTCTGACGCCTGCTACGTAGCCACGAACTGGCAAAGTGCCCTCGATAATCTCGTACGAGAATGCATGGTTCCCGTCATCCATGCAAAGCAGGCGTTCCCGCACAAAGCCTTCCACCAGGGTCAGGTGACGCACGCATCCGACTCGGTCGCTCGGCCCCTCGCCCTCGATGATGCTCTTGGGTATACCAGGGTGATAAGAAGGCATGTCATTGAAATCACGCATGATGCCCCAAACTTTTTCAATGGGTGCGTTGATTACATCACTCACGTAAACGGTGTGTGACATGCTCGTCCTCTCAGCTAGAAATGGATCTGCTTGAAGTCTTGCGTTTGGCGCGTGATGGATTTCTCCGTTGGCAGCCGCTCCATCGAGCTTGCACCATAGAATCCGTGACAGTGCTTTGTCCGCGTCAGCACCCAAGCGGCATCCGCAGGTTCAGCAATCGGACCACCGTGGCACAGGACAACGACATCCGTCCGCACAGACATCGCTGCTTGCGCAATCGCATCGATGCGCGGGATGCATCCGTCGAGTGTGAGAGCGGTTTCCGCACCGATCGTACCACTGGTAGTCAGGCCCATATGCGCGACGATCATGTCAGCGCCAGCCCGTGTCATTGCTTCGGCTTGCTGCGGATCAAAGACATAGGGCGTAGTGAACAGGTCCTTCTCATGCGCAAGCCGGATCAGTTCTACTTCCTGTGTATAACTCATCCCGGTCTCTTCCAGGTTTTGTCGGAAGACGCCATCGATCAGACCCACCGTCGGAAAGTTCTGGACACCCGAGAAACCTACAGCGGCAACCTCATATAGAAATGCGTCGAAGACACAAAAGGGATCCGTGCCGTTGATGCCGGCGAGTACCGGCGTCTTATGAACGACGGGCAATACTTCCGTCGCCATTTCCATCACGATGTCGTTGGCATTGCCATATGCCAAGAGACCCGATAACGAACCCCGGCCTGCCATGCGATACCGGCCAGAGTTGTAGATCACGATAAGGTCGATGCCGCCAGCCTCCTCGCATTTTGCGGATAGGCCTGTCCCCGCACCGCCTCCGATGATGGGTTGGCGGTCGCGAACCATTTTCTGAAATTTTGATCGTAACTCATCACGCGAAAAACGTGGCATCGGTTGGTTCCTTCAAACCGGAGGTTTCACTAGCGAACGATCGCCAAGAACTCGTTCACTCCAGCTTGCGCGAAGTTTGGATCATTAATATGAAGTGGGAGTCGTACCAACTTCCGTCGGTTGGTCTCCTGAAGTTCATTCGCCAATGTTTCGAACAACGCAGCATCTGCATCCGGGTCCCAAAAAGGCTGACCCGGTGCGTCAAGCGCAGAGACTCCACCCAAGGGGAACAGAAAGCGCACCTCGCCTTCACATTGGTTCAGGCGGTGGGCGATCCAGCGAGCTTGTTGAACGTTCTCCTCAACTGTGGTTCGCATTAGAGTGATCTGCGGGTTATGAGGATATAGGTTGCGCGCACGGTAGCGCGGTGGCACCGTCTCCATCGCGCCAAAATTTACCATGTCGAGCGCTCCACAAGAACCCACATAGGGAGCTTGGGTGCGCTTCACCGCACCGAAACGGTCATCAGTGCACGCCAGAATACCTCCGAACAGATGGTCACAGACTTCGGTGGTGGTGATGTCGAATACGCCGCCGATGAGGCCGTCGTCCAGAAGTTTCTCCATGGATTGTCCACCCGTGCCGGTGGCATGAAATACCAGGCAATCAAAGCGAGGGCTGAGCAGCCGTACCATGTGCTGTACGCAAGGGGTCGTCACGCCGAACATGCTGAGTCCCAGAGCTGGGCGCTCGTGACTTTCCAGGGGCAGCTTATGTAGCATCATGCCCGCCAGGGCGTGGGCTGCATTTCCGAGTACACGACGTGAAATACGGTTCAGACCGGCTACGTCAGTAACGGAATACATCATTGTTATATCGCAGGCACCGACGTACGAAGCCACACTTCCAGAGGCCATGGTCGAAACCATTAATTTCGGAAGGCCGATCGGCATGGCGCGCATGGCACGCGTAATCATTGCTGTGCCGCCGGAACCACCGATTCCAAGGATGCCTCCGAAGTCTGGCCGCGCTTTGACAAAGCTTTCGAAAGCATCTGCCATCGCCGCAACCGCATCACCCCGATTGCCACAGAAGACAGCACTTGCCCCTCTTGGATGATGGGCAGCAATCTCCGCCGCCGATGTCATAAGTCGGGTGGACGATGGCGGAGCAAGTTTAGAAGTGAAAACTGGCGCTTTAGTGGAGAGATCAACCAGATTGACGGGAACTCCGGCCGTCTCGAGCAGATCGCAAACGTACAAAGCCTCATTGCACTTCGTGTCCAGAGTGGCCGCCACCCAAGCCCACTTTTGCGACAGCATCGAGTCCGCTCCGCCGTGAACGCTGTTAAACCGTGAGTTCATTAACAAAGGCAATTATTATCTACTAACCCAGATGCGCCGTCGCGAATTCATTGAGGGAGCAGCGTTGCTTGCCGCAGCTTCAACCGGCAATCTTTTTCGCGAGAGCTTGCAGGCAAGATTGACTCTTGACCTTTCCCGAACGATTTCCAGGATTCCTCCCAATTTCATGGGCCTAGGATACGAAACCTCCTCGGTGGCGCGGCCTGGTCTTCTTAGCGCAAAAAATCCTGTTTATGTTCAGTTGTGTCGCACTCTGGGTTCTAGCGGCACTATCCGGGTCGGCGGTAATACCTCCGACTATGCGTCATACGCGGCTTCTTCGCAGGCGTTCTCGTCTCCGGAAACTGGGCCGGGCTCCATCGTCAACGAAGCGGTGCTGCGAGAACTGGGCAGTTTCCTGGAAGCTACCGGTTGGAGCCTCATTTGGGGACTGAATCTTGGCAGGGGAACCGTTGAGGGTGTCGTCGAAGAGGCTAACGCTGTACGCGCGGCCACCGGACCACATCTGCTTGCATTCGAAATAGGCAACGAGCCTGATCTATTTCCACATCGAGAGATGCATCGTAAAAAGGGCTATGACTACGAGGATTATCTTCGAGACTATCGCAGGTTCCGGGATGCACTTTTCAAGAATATTCCTGGAATACCTTTAGCCGGACCCGACGTGGCAAATGCGACCTCGTGGATCTCGAGATTTGCGCGAGACGAAGGGCACAACATAAAACTGCTGACGCATCACTACTACCGCGAAGGTCAGAATCCGACTAGCAGCATCGAGAAACTCCTCCAACCCGACCCGAAGCTCGCTCCCATGCTTGCGGAACTCCGGGCGGTCTCGAAATCCAGTGGTGTTCCATATCGGATATGTGAAACCAATTCTTTTTCTGGGGGAGGCAAGCCTGGAGTCAGTGATCGTTTTGCTTCGGCATTGTGGGTTCTAGACTTCATCTACAAACTCGCCTCAGCCGAATGCGACGGAGTCAACATGGAAACCGGAGTCAATCAATTGGGCTTCGTCAGCTCTTATTCGCCCATCGGCGATGACGAGCGCGGACATTATGTGGCGGCACCAGAATTCTACGGCATGCTTGCATTTGCGTACGGAGCTGTCGGAGAGCTTGTTGAGTGTCGGTTCGGCGCGGAAAATCATAACTTAGAAGCGTACACCACCCTGAAGCGCGACAAGCGACTCTGTGTCACACTCATCAATAAAGAGCCGGCTTTGGATACGAGCGTCATCATCGAACGCACGCTGCCTTTCGAGAAGGGTTCCGTTCTGCGTTTGTCTGCTCCTTCCTTAGACAGCAACGCGGGCGTGAGTTTTGGTGGAGCTATGGTCAAGTCGGACGGGACTTGGCGTCCGGTTCGGGCCGAGAAGATCCAAGGGGCCGACGGGAAGATCATCGTTCGTCTTCCTGCAGCAAGTGCCGCAGTCTTGATCATGGAACGGTAGCGGTTCTAGCCCACCATTTCGTAACACTCCTAGGTAACCGGTCACAACTGTTCGCGTGACACTCACCACCGTATTTCAGGGAAAGACGTTCTTACAGGTAAGTGGTTTGAGAAAAACAAGACTCCAGAGGCATTCGCAGCGAAGTGCCGACACGGAAGGCAGGAATCACGCCATTTTCTGCTAATCGGAAGAAGCTGATCGCCGAAAGAGAAAGAACCTCTGCCACCTCGTATGCGGTCAATGCTTTTCTGGAAGCCGCAATCCGATCGGCCAGGGTGCAGTCCATTCTTTGCTCGCACTCTGCCACGAGAATCTCGAACAGGGAGTTGTACACCATCGTCTGCTCGCTCGGATTGGAATGGAGTTCGAATCTTGGCGGACCTATGCATTTCTTAGCACCGAGCCCGGGGGGGTGAAATCTTCCCCAGAGAAACCTTACCAAGCGCGGAGTTTGGCAAATTTACACAAACAAGAAACTTCTCAAATTGAGGCAATTGTTAAAAGTGCGAAACTTAGCTGGTGCATTTTTCAAACAATACGAACATGCGCGCGCCCCCTTTTTTATTGCCACAGTCCCATCTCCCCACCAGAGAGAACGTGAGTTCTCTCTGGTGGGAGTGGGTAACACCTACTAATCATGTAATCGCTGCCTTGGGCTGCCACAAGCCAGGCGCCAAAACAAATTGATATAAGTCTCCTCTAACTTTTAAAGTCATTCGCTTTCAATTCTTTACAGTTGGATGCTGTCCGACGCAACGACTACGCTGGCAATCGTCTCGCTCTAGCCTTGGGGCGCTGCCAGCGGACGATAGGAGTTTGCCCATGAAAAGAATCGTTGCTCAAGCGGTTGCTCTACTTGCCATTGCGATGTTTGTCGTGAATCGGAACAGCATCGCACACGCGCAAGCGCCTGGTAACCAGAAGCCAAACATTGTTTTCATCATGGGGGATGATGTCGGCTGGCTCAACATCGGCGTCTACAACCAGGGCATGATGGCGGGGAGGACGCCAAACTTGGACCGGCTGGCGTCTGAAGGCATGCGGTTCACCGACTACTACGCTGAGGCGAGTTGCACGGCGGGCCGTGCCAATTTCATTACGGGCGAGTTGCCGATCCGCACCGGTCTCACGACGGTAGGCCAAGCTGGTTCGCCGCTCGGGATGCCGGACGATGCTCCTACCATTGCCACGGTGCTCAAGTCGATGGGCTACGCCACTGGACAATTTGGAAAGAACCACTTAGGTGACTTAAATAGGTTTCTACCGACCGCTCACGGCTTCGATGAGTTCTTTGGCTACCTCTACCACCTTGACGCGATGGAGGATCCATGTCATCGCACTTACCCACCTGCAGCGAAGGATGTGGTTGGCCCGCGGAATATGATCCACAGTTGGGCCACCAACGTGGATGACCCCACCGTGCAGCCGCGCTGGGGCAAGGTCGGAAAACAAAAAGTCGAGGACGCGGGACCCTTGTGTCCAGAACGAATGAAGACTGTTGATGATGAAATCCTATCCAACGCCCTTACGTTCGCCGATAAGGCTCGACAACAAAATAAGCCGTTTTTCCTGTGGCTCAACCCAACGCGCATGCATGTCTTTACTCATCTATCCGACAAATACGAAAACATGCGTACACCCGAGAATGGCTGGAGCATGGAGGAAGCTGGAATGGCGCAACTCGATGACATAGTCGGCGCGGTCATGAAATACCTGAAAGACAACGGCGTCGATAACAACACCATCGTCGTGTTTACCACCGACAACGGCGCGGAGAACTTTAGTTGGCCAGATGGCGGGCAGACTCCGTTTGCAGGCGGCAAGGGAACGGGGCTGGAAGGTGGTTTCCGTGCGCCTGCCATCGTGCGATGGCCGGGACACGTCCCTGCCGGGAAGGTGGAGAATGGCATCTTCTCCGGACTGGATTGGTTCCCGACATTCGTGGCGGCGGCTGGTGATCCGAAGATCATCGAGGAACTCAAAGCAGGCAAACAAATTGGAGATCGCACGTACAAAGTCCATCTTGATGGCTACGATCAAACGGACCTCCTTACGGGCAGCGGTCCGTCAAAGCGTCGCGAAATCTTTTATTTCACAGAAGGCACTCTTGCCGCTGTGCGCGTTGACGACTTTAAGTATCGCTTCACCGATCAGCCGACAGGGTGGTTTGGAGCTACGGTCAAGGTCGATTGGCCGATTCTGACCAATCTGCGTCTGGACCCGCTCGAACGAACGAATTTCTACAATGGCAAAGACAATGGATCGGTATTTTTCGCCGATTGGTGGGGTAACGAGTTCTGGCGATTCGCGCTCGTTCAGAAGGAAGTTGGGAAGGAGGCACAAACTTTCTTGGACTATCCGCCGATGCAGAAAGGAGCAAGTTTCAACCTTCAGCAGGTGAAAGAGGAACTCGACAAGAAAATGGCGTCACAGGCCAGCCAGTAAAACGATCATTATCCGTTCTTACATGGCTGGCGACATGTCCACAATGACCCGCATCGTGTGTCGCTGCAACGGGCGGTTCGTGCGAATTGCCTCCCGGCGTCGCATGGGCCGCCCACTCTGTTCGGACTCGGCTAGAGTTTCGAGACAAAATTATCAATTGTTGTAACCAGCGATTACACCCTGGGCTCGCTCTCTAGGCTTCGCTCGTTTTCTCTCTCTCTCGCCTGGCGGGCACTTCGCAACGTCAAAATCGGGTTCTGAGCAGGGGGAGGGTCCATTTTGCCGTCTGTATATACCACCCCGCTAAACAGAGTGGGGGTTAGGAGATAGCGCCGCGAGAGTTGCACCCCATGGGCCGAGTTAGCCTACTCTCGCGATAGGCAGGGTGAGGAAAGCAACTGAAAATAAGATGTCCCTTAGCTACCTCCCAGACATCGAGATGGCTGAAAACATCTCGTCGTTCACAAACAGTAGAGTCGTGGGAATTATCAAGCAGCTACGTCAGTCTAAATCCCTACAGGGAGCACGCATGTATGAATGCTGACTGCACCAAGACCTTGGAGGCCATTACGGAAAACAAAGACATTACGACAAAACAAAGATTGACAAGCACATGTTACCGGTTCATACTCTCGCCCACTGAGGGGCTCTTCACAGCCCTGACATCTTCCCTCCCAAGAGCGCTCCTCAGCGAAGCTCAGCTTCGGTCTGTCCTTTCCGTAACAGAGTGCGACGAGTGCTATCGTCGTTTGCTTTGGAATCATAGCTCCATGAGGAGCGACCAATCGTGAGTACATTTTGAGCCGCGCCGTAATAGTAGGTTAGCCCAGAGGATAGTACGGGAAGTGTGCAACGACTTTATGTCTTGTGCCGGTAGTCGCTGGCGTGTTGATTTCTGCGGCGAGAAAACAGGGCTCCAAGAAAAATCCGACGTGGTAGTGGAGGCAAAATGAGATACCAGAGTCTTGTTCCCTTTTTGTTGGCGGGCGTAGCGGCATTGCCATTGGTGGGACAAACGAACCAGACCAAGGCGGTGAAGCGCAGCAACCCGACTGAGGCTAAATCGCGCGCTCCGATGTCCGGAACGAGAACTGCAGCTCCGGGCATCTCCGAGTCAAGGAAATCTAGGTTAGTGAAGATGTACGCCAGGCAACCGATGCGCTTCGAAGCAAATGAGGGGCAAACCGATGCCAACGTCAAGTTCCTGGCGCGTGGCGCGGGCTACCGTTTGTTTTTAACCGCGGACGAGGCGATCATCGCAATGCGGAGGCCGCCGTCGGTTACGCCTTCTATCACGACAAGTGTCCATAGTCCCGCCTCAACCGCAATGCGCCTTAGATTTCTGGGCGCGAATGCCACTACGGCTGTGGTTGGCATAGAGAAGCTTCCGGGGCAGTCGAACTACTTTGTGGGCAACGATCCGAAACAGTGGCGGACACAGGTGCCCGCGTATGCCAAGGTGCGCTATGAAGGAATCTACCCCGGAATCGATCTGATCTATCACGGCAATCCATCGCAACTGGAATATGACTTAGTCGCGGCGCCGGGCGCTGACGTGAGCGTCATAACGATGGAAGCGACAGGGCTTCCCGCGAACGTGAAAAAGAACGAAATCGGGAATGAACTTCGAGCGCGGATAGACTCACGCGGTAATTTGATTCTGGATGTGGAGGACGGAAGGTTAGTGTTACACAAACCTGTCGCGTACCAAGCCACAGATCCCGGCGTGAGGGTGGGTAGAGCTTATGTCGATACGCGCTATGTAATCAAAGGAACAAATCAGGTGGGATTCGAAGTGGGCTCACACGACTCGCGAAAGGCACTGATAATCGACCCCATCTTGAGCTACTCGACCTACTTAGGCGGGAGTCAGGACGATCTGGGGAACGCGATCACCGTTGATACTTCGGGAAGCGCCTATGTGACTGGCGGCACAACGTCATCGAATTTTCCGGTGACTTCAGGCGTGGTCCAGACCACCTACGGAGGAGCAGATGGCGGATACCAGAGCGTGAATGGAGATATTTTTGTTACGAAACTGAGTCCGGACGGTTCCTCTCTTGTATGGTCCACATACATAGGCGGAAGTGGAGACGATAATGCCTACAGCATCGCGGTAGACGGAACCGGCGTCTATCTGACTGGTGGCACAAACTCCTCCGATTACCCAGTGACGCCTGGAGTCTACCGGCCGACCAGTGGTGTGGGCTTGACTGATGTATTGGTGACGAAGCTGGACCCGACGGGTTCGACTCTGCTCTACTCCACACATGTAGGTGTGGCCGTCGAGGGGATTAGGGGTTTTGGGATCGCGGTCGACGCTGCAGGAAACGCCTACGTTGCCGGAGGCGCTGGTCCAGGCTTTCCCACAACTGCTGGCGCATACCAGACCTCCTCCAGTGCATTCAGCAGTGCCTTTGCCATGAAACTGAGTCCGGATGGATCGGCGGCGGACTACTCGACTTTTTTGAGCGGAGGCAACTCGTCTGATGTGGATTACGCCGAAAGCATAGCGGTGGACAAAAACGGGAACGCGTACATAACAGGATATGCAGGATCGAGCACTTTTCCTGTGACCACTGGTGCCTTTCAGAGCAACAATGCCGGGTCGCACGATGCGTTCTTTACTCTCTTGAACTCCTCGGGGTCAGCGCTTCTTTATTCGACCTACCTCGGGGGTGCCGGAAATGACGAGGGTTTTCGAATCGCTGTGGACTCAGCTGGGATGGCGTATATCGCCGGCATGACGGCGTCGTCTAATTTCCCGACAAGCACCGGGGCTTTTCAGACGGCCTATGGGGGCGGAGCCAGTGACGCGTTCATCGCCAAGCTCGACCCCACAAAATCGGGATCAGCTTCGCTCGTATATGCCACGTATTTGGGCGGCAGCGGAGACGACAATCTTATAGCCTTTCCGTGGGGAATCCTGGCTGTGGACAGCTTGGGTCATGCCTATGTCACCGGGGGCACGACTTCGACGGATTTCCCGACAGTACATCCTGTGCAAGCTCATTCGGGCGGCGGATACGACGCCTACGTCGCGAAACTGAATACGACCGGTACTGCCCTACTTTATTCAACGTATTTAGGAGGTAGTGGAGACGACATTGGCCGTGGTATTGCGGTGGACAGCAACGGGAACGCCTACGTAACTGGGCAGACTTCGTCCAGCGACTTCTCTGTTACCGCCAATCCTTACCAGAAGGTTCTCGGAGGGGCGAGCGACGCCTTTGTTTCAAAGCTTGTTCCGATCGCGTTCGCCACGCCGACGAGCCTTACGTTCGCCAGCCAACCGGTTGGCACCACCAGCGCGGCGCAGACGTTTACGTTGACCAACGAGCAAATTACGTCGTTAAGCATAGCCTTTACGATGGCGGGCGATTTTGGCGAGACCGACACGTGTGGCTCGTCGCTAGGGCCTGACCTGAGCTGTACCATTAGTGTTATTTTCAAGCCAACGGGTGCCGGCAGCCGAACAGGCTCAGTGACTATTCCAGGTGCTCCACAAAGTGTAAGCATTGTGGGTACAGGAACGGACTTTTCCATCGCCGCCGCCAGCGGGGCCAACTGCCCCAGCGGTGGCAATTGCTCAACATCCGCAGCCATCAAAGCGGGGCAGACGGCAAGCTATAATCTGCAGGTCACACCGAAGAGTGGATTCAGCGGCACGGTTGCGCTTACTTGCGCTGGCGCTCCGATGTCGGCTACTTGCTCCGTGTCGCCAGCGTCCGTTGCGGTGAATGGGGCGACCGGATCGGCCTTTGTAGTGAGTCTCTCGAACACCTCAAGCGCCCAGGTCATCCCGTTTGTTCGCCCGCATGGATCTCCTGTAGAGTTCGGCGCACTGATGCTGCCCTACCTGTTGGCACCACTGCTGATCGCGAGGAGAAGGCTAGCGAGCAAGCGCCTAGGCCTGGCGACTGCGCCGGTCTGTCTATTGCTAGTGTTCACAGCGACATTGTTGATTATGACTGGATGTGGAGGAGGCTCTGCTCCCCCAACGAACACGACCCTGACGATTACGGGTACGTCCAGCGGCGTGAGCCGAACGCTACCTATAAACCTTACCGTCAATCACTGATAAGCATCATGTGGGCCGGGAGGACTGTAGCAA
>DATFQQ010000397.1:0-4913 GCA_035264195.1 Candidatus Sulfotelmatobacter sp.
TATGAGCTGCAGGCTCCAATTGAACGGGTGACGGCTCCCGATGCACCCTATCCTTTGTCAGCGGCCGAGCTGATGTTTATCCCGAATGTCGAGCGCGTGGTCCATGCTGTGCGCCAGACATTGGTGGTTTGAATAAAAGCCTGTATCGCAAAGAGAGACGAACTGATGGCAAACACCAATCCGTCTTCGTCGTTCGACTTATCGGGCCGGGTTGCGATCGTGACAGGCTCGGGAAGGGGCCTGGGCGCTGCGATTGCTCGTGGGCTGGCGGAGGCAGGGGCTTCGGTCATGCTCTGTTCCCGAAGCGAAGCAGAACTCGAGCGCACCAAAAGCGAAATAACTCGGGCTGGAGGGAAAGCCCACATGATCGTCGCCGATACCAGTGACCGCCCCAGCTGTCAGCGTTTGACAGATTCGACCGTCGGTCATTTCGGGCGAGTCGATGTGCTCGTCAACAACGCGGGCATCGACGCTATTCATCCCGCCGAGGAACTCACGGACGAGGATTGGGACCGAGTCATGAATACGAACCTGAAAGGCTATTTCATCTGTTCGCAAGTGGTAGCCCGCCAGATGCTCGCGCAGGGAACGGGCGGTTCCATCATCAACAACTCTTCGATCTGCTCCGTCATTGGTGTGAACGGCCTCACTGTGTATTCCGCGACCAAAGGCGGTGTGAACCAACTAACTCGGGTGATGGCTGTCGAATGGGCCACGCGCGGCATCCGCGTGAACGCAATTGCGCCGGGCTACTTTAACAACATCATGCAGGATGCAACCGCAGAACACGATCGCTCCGACAAACAAAAGCAGGTAATTGCATTTACCCCGATGAGGAGACGCGGTCGACCGGAAGAGTTGATTGGTCCAGTCGTCTTCTTAGCATCCGACGCGTCCTCATACGTCACTGGGGCAATCCTCTTCGTGGATGGTGGATATACCGCACAGTGACCCAGAGCCCTGTGCCAGCGTCCAGTAATGCATTTCTCGTGGCCTGGAGGTAATCTGCGACCGGCGACTCAGGAGTACACCATGGCACGGATTTTCGACTACATGCGCCGATACGGCCATAAGAAACTGGTCATGTGCAATGACGCCGACAGCGGCTTGCGTGCAGTCGTCGCGATCCATTCGACGCACCTGGGTCCCGCCGCCGGCGGCCTTCGCATGTGGCCGTATGCAAGTGAAGAGGACGCGATCCTGGATGCGTTGCGTCTCGCTCGTGGCATGACCTACAAGTATGCTGCTGCGGGTGTGAACCTCGGAGGCGGGAAAGCCGTCATCATTGGCGATCCTAAACGAGACAAGAATGAAGCCCTCCTTCGCGCTTTCGGGCGTTTTGTCGATCAGTTAGGTGGCGAGTACATCACCGGAGAAGATGTCGGCACGACCCTGAGCGACATGGAGATCATCTTCACCGAGACAAACCACATTGTGACATTGCCAACCCATTGTGGGGGCGCGGGAGATATTGCACCCGCCACGGCACAAGGTTGCATCGCAGCGACAAAGGCATGCGCAAAGCGTGTCTGGGGCACCGACGAGCTGCGAGGCCGGCGGTTTACCCTTCAAGGGTTGGGAGCGGTGGGCTACAACGCTCTTCGGCTGCTAGTGAAAGAAGGAGCCCAAGGAATCGTGACGGACATCGATCCGCAAAAAGTTGATTCGGCGGTTCAGGAATTCGATGTGGCTGCGGTTGCTCCCGACAAGATCTACGGTCAAGACGTGGACATCTTTGCGCCGTATGCACTGGGCGCCGTGATCAACGATGAGACGATATCGCAACTGCGCGCCAAGATCGTTGTGGGCTCGGCGAACAACATTTTCGCGGAAGAACGACACGGTGACGAGCTGGAGCGCCGAGGCATTGTGTATGCCGTCGACTACGTAGCGAATTCAGGAGGAACAATCTTTGACACCGATCGTTTACGCAAAGGCGGCTTTCAGCCCGCTCGCGCTTGGGCTAACGTGAACAAAATATACGATCGAATTGAAGAGGTCTTTGCCTTAGCCGATCGGGATCACATTCCGTTTTATACCGCTGCCGACCGCCTCGCGGAACAGAGAATCGCCTCGCTCAAGTCCGTACGGTTGCTGGACCCAGCAGGGCTTCCGGGCTAGCGAGGCGCACCTTATAAGCCGATGAGACATGCCCCTGTATTGGGAGCCATTAGCTTGGTCGTTAATTTTGGGGCGTAGCAACATGGAACCGGGATTTGGGGCCCTCACTGGTATTCCACTGCCATTGCGGCTACACCGCTGCCTTGCGCATGGACAGGAGCAACGCTTTTTCTGCGGTGGCACCAACTGCCGGCATGGTTCGAGCCGCTTCCCAATAACTCAGGCCACTGAAGCGCCCGGATCATCCGGGCGGCCGCCTCGCACGATGATTTGGTCAAGCTTACGAGCCATAGGGTTTCCTTTCCTTGGCTCGCAACAGAGGCACACAACTGACGCACTCCCGTGGCGTCAAAGCACAAAATATTCAAGTCGCTTCAATGAAAAATAGATAATCGGCCGTCACTCGTCCATCCCCGTTGATCCCGAGACCTATCAGACGACAGAGACATCGGTGGTTGGCTTGCACCATATATACCGGCAGCCAAATAGTCACGGCTGCAGAAATGATCCTCGCGAACGAGCAACCACCGACTGCCGCAGGCCCGCCATAGCTGATCACCGTTGTTATTACAAGTAATCCACTTTCACGAAATGGCGCAATCATAAGAGATGCCCTAATCGTCGATCGCAAATCATAGAAGAATCTTCCTGGCTTGGGCGTATTTTCCATCCCACCCGATGCCCAGCTCGCCGGCTTCATCACTGCAAAGGAAAGCCAGCCCGTATTCGAGATCCACACCGGCTCTAGCAGGATGCTGAAAAAGTACTCCTAATCCACAACCGAGTATGGTACGCAAAGGCATGCGTGGAGCCGATCATCAGCAGAATCACATGTTCAGTTATTTGTCTCCGGAGAAGCGGGTACGAAAAGATCATCCGTTGCGCGCGATCCGGGTAATGGTGGACGAGGTGCTGCGCCAATTGTCTGGGCGATTCAGCGGCATGTACGCCCGTATGGGGAGGCCGTCGATTCCCCCGGAGAAACTGCTGCGCGCGCAGTTGCTGCAGATGCTGTACTCGATCCGCAGCGAACGTTTGCTGATGGAAGAGATCGATTACAACATGCTCTTCCGCTGGTTCGTGGGGCTGAACTTGGACGAAGAGGTCTGGGACCCGACGACGTTCACCAAGAACCGGGATCGCTTGCTGGAAGCCGACGTGGCCAAGGAATTTCTGGGGCAAGTGGTGGCGCAAGCCGCCGCCCGAGGTCTGACTTCGGACGAGCACTTCACGGTGGACGGCACCTTGCTGGAAGCTTGGGCAAGCCTGAAGAGCTTTCAGCCAAAAGAGAAGAAGCCCTCGCCCCCGCCGGACGATCCCGGTAACCCCACGGTGAACTTTCACGGCGAGACCCGCTCGAACCAGACGCATGAGTCGAAGACCGACGCGGAAGCGCAACTGGCGCGCAAAGGCGATGGGAAAGAGTCGAAGTTGAGTTACAGCGGGAATGTGCTGGTGGAGAATCGCAACGGGCTGATCGTGCAGGCGGAAGTATTCGTGGCCAACGGGACAGCGGAACGCGATGCGGCCCTGGTGATGTTGGAGCAGGTGCCGGGCAGCCAGGCAGTGACCGTAGGCGGAGACAAAGGCTTCGACACGCGGGGTTTTGTGGCCGAGTGCCGGCATCTGGGAGTGACGCCGCATGTGGCGCAGAACTTGGGACGGCGTGGGGGAAGCGCGATTGATGGACGGACGACCCGGCATCCTGGTTACGGTCACAGTCAGAAGAAGAGGAAGCGCATCGAAGAGTGCTTCGGCTGGTTGAAGACGATCGCGCTGTTGCGGAAAGTGCGGCATCGGGGCGTCTGCAAAGTGGACTGGATCTTCACCTTCGCCTGCGCCAGCTACAACCTGGTGCGCATGCGGAATCTGGCGTCGGCAGTTCTGGCTGAGTAAGTTCAGGCCGAAGTGTGTCCGACAGGGCATAAGTTAGAGCGAAGAAGCTCGAAATAATCAAGCAACAGCCGGCTCAACATCGCACGCGATGAGACGCAGAACCAAGAAATTCGCACTCCCTAATTTTTCAGCAACCTGCTAGACACCAACTGCGGGGTTTTTCATTCTTTTAGTCTGAAGACCGTTCAGACTTTCAAAGTTGCCCTATTATGAAAACAAGCAAGGCGATTGGCTCAAGACAGACAATTGTTGTTTTGGAGTCGTATTCGTGACAACGATTTCCAGAAGGTCGTTCATTCAAACTGCATTGGCGTTGGGTGCGACCGCGGCCTGGGGACAGCCATTACCTACTCACTCCAAAGCTCCATGGCATGAGCGACGCGACTTTTACCCAGAAGGGGTAGCGTCCGGAGATCCCCAAAGCGACAGCGTCTTGTTGTGGACCCGTCGTCCGCCGACGACAGGCAATGCTGTTGAGAGGTTGACGGTGGAGGTCGCCCAGGACGAGTCTTTCACTCGGGTAATCGCTACTGCCGAAGCGCCAATCTCAGAAGCCTCAGACTGGACTTGCCGCGTGCTGGCAGGCGGATTGAGATCGGCACAAGTCTACTGGTACCGCTTCACTGATGCGGACGGCAACGGCAGTCGTGTGGGGCGAACCCTTACGGCCCCGTCCGATAACGACACCACACCCGTGCGGTTTGCTTTCGTTAGTTGTCAGAACGCGAATCAGGGTGCACAGAACGCTTACCGGCGAATGATTTTCGAAGACGAACGTGCTGCCGAGCAAGATCGTCTGGGGTTCGTGCTCCACTTGGGTGACTTCATTTACGAGATCGTTTGGTACCCCCAAGACCGTCCGCAGGGGATGTACGGCCGTCGGCTGCGCGACATTG
>DATFQQ010000398.1:0-2097 GCA_035264195.1 Candidatus Sulfotelmatobacter sp.
TCAATCAAAAGAGCACGTCTGTGCCATCCGGATGCACGCTCCGCATCGAAGTTCTCTTGCCCGCACTGATTTTGTGGACCTCCGACAACTGGTCGACCAGGCATGAAGACCAAACCCATCCCACAGCTGTTGGTGTGCACCTTCTCGACATTTCAACAGCAAACCTGGCGGCGGACACGGTCATTGCGTTCACTTTTCGCTGGTCCAGCGGCAACTGGGAACAAACGAACTTTGCTGTAACGGTTGTGCCGCTTTCCGATGTTGTTAGCACGTGAAGTTGTCCGGATTGTTTAGCACATGAACTGTCCGGTTTGTTCATGAAATAAAATGCCGCAGCAAGCACGGTGGTCGACATGAATGATTTATCCATGGCGATCAGCGTGCTGCGGAGGCCACCTTGGATTGCCGCGAAGAAATCGGCCCCTCTCCTTTTATGGCCGATTTCTTCGCTGTTTCGGTCTTTCGAACTGTTTCGGTGATAAGTCGCCCCTGTCGTGTATAACGGCCCAAAGTGTGTGGACCATAGCCTATGGAAATGGTGTCATCCAGATGTTCATAGACAATGACGCGGCATCGAGCCATCGATACACGCCAAGGGCTGGGTTCAATTTGCATCACGAGATTGCCCCATCGAATCGTGTTATCGGCCTGAACGACGCGCTCGTGATGAATGGAGAAAATACGTTCCAGATTCTGTCCAGCTAGCGGAACAAAAGCGGTCCCACACTGAGCTGCGGCAACAGCGAAGTGTTGGTTAAATTCCTCGATGTAGGTGTCGCGCAGAAAGCGGTTGGCCTGGTCGATGTCGGTGATATTGCGGATGCGGAGTTCCTGTGGCAGTCGTCCTTGCCAGGTACCAAAACTTCGTTCACTACGCCCGCGGGCTTGTGGAGAAAACGCTGGAATCATTTCAATTCCCAGTTCCTTCAGTGCGCGTCCCACCTCGGTGAGTTGCCGCCGATCGAAAGCTTCCCCCTTCTTCGGGTTTTGAAAGAAATGGCTGGCCCGATCACTGTAAAGCGAACAGAACAGACCTCGCTGTTGAATGACTTCACGCAATCCGATCATGACGGTTCGAGTCGATTCGGCCTCCACCAGTTGGGCGTAGTAGATCTGACTGGTGGCGTCATCGAGAATCACGATCAGGTCGTACCACCGATCGTCTTGGAACCACTGATGGGGACTCCCATCGATGTGCAGCATCATGCCGATCAGCGGACGACGCGCTCGTCGCTTTCGATGCCGTGACCGCTCGCGTCGTTTCTTGACCAGGCCAGCTCCTTGCAGTGCCTTCTTGACCCACGTATAGCTGAGTTCAATACCGTGATCGGCAACCAACTTTTGGTGAAAGTGCCTGACGTTGAAGTCGTAGTACTTCTCGCGATAGAGCTGCAACACGGCTTCGACCGTCTTGACCGGGACTCGCCTCGGGCTGGGTTGTCCACTTCGCCGATCCAGCAGGCCTGTATATCCATACCGTTCGAATTCCCGCCGCCATCGTCTCATCGTGCGCTCATTCACTCCCACGATTTCGGCCGCCTGCCACCACGTGATCTGTTTCGACATCGCTCGCAGGATCACTTCCTGCACTTTCATTGCTCGCTCCACTTCCGACCTCGGGTATGCCTGCATGCCGGATTACCTCCGGCTTCAAGCCACTATTCCCACGGTCGTCCGAAAGCGGACAATTCACGTGCTAATTCAACCGGACAATTGATGTGCTAATGACAGGAGGGAGAGGGCCCTCTCGCGGCTCCGCGGAGTTCATGTTAGAGTCCTCTGCGATGCGCCTTCCCTCGATATGCGTTTGCACACTTGTCTTAATCTCCGGTTGTTCGTTTTCTCGCCCGCCGCAAACCTCTGTTCTGAAGCGGCTCACCGCAGACACGCCGGGAGCGACGGTTGAGGGCAACACGTTCATTGCTCCTGCAGGCTGGACGCAGATGGTTCGCGGGCCCGCAACGATACTGCAGTCTCCGGAGCAAGACTCCCAAATTGCGCTCGTCGATGTTCATGCGAAAGATGCGGACGCGGCGGTGTCAGCCGCGTGGGCTGCATATGGGACGCAGAAGAAATGGCCGCTCAAGATCAAGACGG
>DATFQQ010000399.1:0-33123 GCA_035264195.1 Candidatus Sulfotelmatobacter sp.
CATGAACGGCGACGGGTGATCATGTTCGAAATATTCATGCTGATGATCGGCCATGATCGATGGCGCAAATGGGCGAAACCATTCCCGGTGCTTAATGCGCGCATTCAATACATCTTTCATGTCAGGCAGGCCTGGATGCGCCACAATCGAGCGGTTTCCCAATGCGCGCGGCCCCCACTCCATGCGCCCCTGAAACCATCCAACCACCTTGCCAGCCGCAATCTGCTCGGCGACGGAGTCAAGTAGCCTCGCTCGGTCTACCTTATGCGATTCAAGTCCTCCCGCCCGCAGCGCCGACTGAATGCGGGAATCGGAGAACTCAGGCCCAAGATATGCATTCTTTAGCTCGACTCTTCGTGGCTGTTTCAGTACCGAGTGATAGGTGTGCAGCGCCGCGCCAATCGCCAGGCCTTCGTCCCCTGCCGCAGGTTGAATATAGGTCTGGCGAAATGGTGTCCGCTCAAACAACTTGCCGTTGGCAACGCTGTTTAAGGCACATCCACCTGCCATCGCCAAGTAATCCGCCGGCATTCGTTGGTGCAAAGCATTTAGCAGATGAAAAAAGATTTCCTCAAATCGATGCTGGAGCGCGTGCGCCAAGTCCATATCGCGCTGCGCGATTTCAGTATGTGGCTCGCGCGGCTTACCAAACTGCTTTTCCATGCGGTCCGAAAAATGCCGAGCCAGCCGCACCGTTCCATCCGGTAGCACTTGCATTCCCTGATTGCTGCCGAGCGACTTGAAGTAGCTCAGGTCCAGTTGAAATCCGCCATTTTTCTGCATGACGATTTTGCTGATTTCTTTGCAGAACATATCTCTTCCGTACGGCGCCAATCCCATGACCTTACCTTCATCGCCGTAGTTCGTATACCCGATGAACTCGCAGATCATGGTGTAGAGACTGCCCAGGGAATGCGGCAGAAATACTCGGTCAAGTACTTCAATCTCGTTGCCTTCACACCGCGCCACCATTGTGGAAACGAAATCGCCCGATCCGTCATAGCTGAAACCGGCAGACTTATCCCAAGGAGAGCAATAGTACGCACTGGCGATGTGCGCGATGTGATGTTCGAGGTGGTGCTCCTGAAATCGCAACTGCGAAACATCCACGTCGAGGGCCTTCGCCAACAACGACCGTACGTCGCGCATAGCCTCTTTCCGTTGACGAAGGCGGATGAAATTCAAAATCTTGGCAGGGTTCGCAAGCGCATATTGAACTTTCTTGGCGAGATTCGCATCACTATCCTGACCAACGGCCACGTGTTCGACATCAGAGATCTTTGCGCCCACCGCATCGAGGCAGGCTTTGACTGCCAGGGCCGGGAATCCGCCGAAATGCTTATGACGGTTGAGCCGCTCCTCGGCAATCGCGAACTCCACCTTGCCATCGAGGATGATTGCCGCCGACGCATCGGCGTGAAACATATTGAGGCCCAAAATCAGCATGAACTAAGTTTTTCTCCCGAAGTTTTGCTGTGTAGGTGAGGTCATCCCGGGTGGCTAAGGTTTAGTGATTGCAGTTTGCTGGCTGGCGTCAAAAAACGCTTCGATATCTACACGAACGGATTTTCCCATCGCAAGAGATCGATCGATGCGCAATGTCGCCAGAGTGGAACAGGCCAACTCTTCGAATCGGATCGCGGGCGTCGCGGCCTGCAGCGAACGAACGAATGCAGCCCACTCGTTCACATGACCTTTATCCTGTCGCCAGCGAGAATTCACCGTTCTCTTGCGCCCGTTCCGAACCAATTCAAGATGCCGAAAATCTTCGAGTACCGCCGTAGCTCCGCCGCCAAACACTTCAACCCGCTCCTTCGAGAACGATCGATCGCCGTTCGCAAGATAGCTGATGGTTCCTTCCGATCCATTGGCGAAACGCAAGGATATGAGAACGTTGTCTCCGCTGTACCGCGCCGAACTTCCAACTGCCCGACCGCCGACCTCAACTATCGGCGAGCCTGCCAGGAACATCAACAGGTCCACAAAATGACAAACCTCGCCGAGAATGCGTCCGCCACCTTGCTCGCGATCGTTCACCCAGTGATCCGGCGGCAGATGCCCAGCATTGACGCGGTAATTCAGCGCGAGCGGCTCAGAGATCGAACTCAAGAACGACTTCATCTCGACGACCATCGGCGCAAATCTGCGGTTGAAACCGACCATCAAGGCAGGACGATTCACAGGCTCGATGTTCAGATAAGCGGCGACAATTTCTCGGAATTCCTCCTCCGTCAAGCACAACGGCTTTTCGCAGAAGACATTCTTCTCTGCCCCCAGCGCCGCCAGAACCTGTCCAGCGTGCAAATGATGCCGCGTTGCAATGACGACGGTATCAATGTCTGGATTGCGAATCAGTTCGGCTTCATCAGTCGTGCAATCGCGAAATCCAAACTTCTGCGCTGCATGGTGCGCGTGAGATCCGGTCGCCGCGCAGACGGAAACCAACGTCGTAGCAGACGATGCCTTCATCGCCGGAATCAACGTAGAAGACGCAAATCCGCCGGCTCCGAGCAAACCGATCCTGCCGCCTTCACGAGACCGTGATCCTTTGGCGGCCTGAGAAGAGACAACAAGAGACAGCGTTCGCACCGCTTCGGAGTCTCCGGAATACTCAATAACAACTCCCAAGAAACGTTCGTGCGATCTACCCGTAATCAGATCGTAAGCGCCCCGCGCTCGTTCAACCGGAAACCGATGCGTGATCAGCGCGCCCACATCAATCGTTTTCTGTGCCAGCAACTGCAGGAAGGCTTCCATGTTACGTGTTTCGGTCCACCGCACATAACCGATCGGATAGTCACGCCCCTTTTGTTCGTAAGCCGCGTCATAGCGGCCGGGCCCGTAAGAACGCGAGACACGGAAATCGAGTTCCTTCTCGTAATAGGCCTTACGCTCAATATCCATGCCGACCGTGCCGACCGCCACAACAATGGCGCGGTCACGCGCAATCTGACCGGCTAGGTTCACAGGATCGCTACTCCCGGTCTCTGCCGTGATCAGGACTGCGTCTATACCAGAACCTCCGGTGGCCTCTAAGCAAAGATCGCGAAACGCGGAACTTGTACTTGCAAGGCCATACGCTCCCAATCCGCTTGCTAACTCAGCCCTGATGGGATCAATGTCCATTCCCAAGACCCTGCAACCCGCAGCCCTTAACAACTGCACCGTCAGTTGCCCCAGCAATCCAAGACCGATGACAGCCACGAGATCTCCGAGTCTGGCTTCGCTCGTGCGGATCCCATGCAGTGCCACAGCCCCCAAAGTTGCAAATGCAGCCTGATCGAAGGGAACTTCATCCGCAGTCAGTTGATCAGGCGCCGGAATACGCGCCAGCAGCAAGCGCGGCACACAGGCGATTTCCGCATGCACGGCAATCCCCGCACCTGCACAGGCGACACGATCGCCAGGTTGTACGTCGGTTACGCCTTCACCAACAGCGACAACCGTTCCCGCACTGCTGTACCCGGGGCTCTGCGGCTGGTCCAGGCGGCTCCGCACAGCCTGAACGGCTGACAAAATACCATCCCGTTGGACCTTGCTGATCACCTCTCGAACTAGGTCGGGACGTGACTTCGCTTTCTGCAGCAAACTCTTCCGCGCAAACTCCGAGGAAGCGCGCTCAGTCCCGGGCGAAACCACTGACGCTGCAATACGCACCAATGCGCATCCCGGAAGGAGTTGTGGTGCCGGCACCTCTTCCACCGTAACTTCACCTGTCCGCGCGTGCTGAAGAACCTGTTTCATGCTGTCGCTGCTTGCGGTGCGTGCAACAATTCAGTTTCAAACTTTCGCGCGCCACCATCGAGAAATGTCTGCATCCACAACTCCAATGTCAGGAACTGCCATATCTGCAGCGACCAATCCTGACGGCCTTTGCGATGCGCATCTACAAATTGTTGCACCGCCTGCGGTCTGAAGATACCGCGTTGTTGCAATCGCTCGGGCGACAAAAGATCGTCCACCATGTCCTTGAGATCGTGAGCCAGCCAATAGTCTAATGGAGCGGCGAATCCGGCTTTCGGTTGTCGTAACACTTCATCCGGCAGAACTCCATCCATGGCACGACGAAAAATGTGCTTCGTTGTCGGATTGAGTCCGCCCTTCAACTTCAGCTCCGGCGGCACATTCCAGGCAACGAATTCCGCGAGCTCTCGATCAAGGAATGGAACCCGCACCTCAACAGACGATGCCATACTCATCTTGTCGTTGTACGTAAGGTTTAGACTTGTCATGAAGATTTTCGTATCCAAATAGAGCATCTGGTGCAGAAAATCTGCGTGCTCCATCCGCTTGAACGCCGCGTTATGCTCGCAAGCAGGATTCGAATCTGCCACTTCTGCAAACTGATCGCTGTAGAGCGCCTCTTTCTGGCCACGATCTAGATAAGTGCAGTTTGCGATGAAACGATCTATCTGATGAAGCGACGCACTCCTAGCCATCTTTTTCGCGAGCCGAACTGTCCCTTTTGCAGCGGTACCGCGAAGAGCGGGCAACCCAGTAATCGCCGCCTCGAATACGCCTCGCGCGAATGACGGTACGCGTCCGTACGCTTGCGCCCAATAGTGAGCGATATGCTTGCGATAGCCCGCAAAGAGCTCGTCGCCTCCGACTCCTGATAGAAGCACGGTCGCTTGTTTCCGCGCCTCACGACACACAAGGAATGCCGTTATGATGGCGGGATCCGCCGTCGGTTCGTCCATGTGCCAAGTCAATTGTGGCAGTAGTTCGGTAACGTCAGGCTCAACCACTATGCGCTCGTTCTCACAACCGAGCCGACGCGCCAGCCGTGTTGCCACGTCAGGATCATCCAGCGTGGTTTCACCGATTCGGTACTTGTCAGGGAATGTAACCGTGTACGTTCGAACCGGCTGGTTCGTAGCCTTCCGCATCATCGCCACAATGCTTGAGGAATCCAACCCGGCGCTGAGAAAAGCCCCAACGGGCACGTCACTAACCATCTGCCCCTTGACCGATCGCCGGAAGCGTTCACGTACCTCCTCTGCCAGATCCTGTTCACTGCGCGTGTAACTCTCGTTCGCCGCCGGAAAAGTAAGGTCCCAGTACTGCGTAATCTTGAGTTCACCGTCTCGAAGAATCCCATAGTGCCCCGCGGGTAACTTCACGATCCCACGAAACATCGTGCGCGGATCGGGGACCCACAGAAACGTCAGATACTGATGCAACGATTGCGGGTCGAGTTCCGCTTCAATCCCCGGTACTTGCAGCAGCGCCTTAATCTCAGAGGCAAACGCAAAACAATCGCCGCGGTGAAAATAGTAAAAAGGCTTCACCCCGAAGTGATCGCGAGCGACCAGCAGCATAGGACTTCCCGCCCGCAGATCACAAACCGCGAACGCAAACATTCCATTCAAGCGCTTGACGCAATCCGGACCTTCCTGCTCGTAAAGATGAAGGATCACCTCAGTGTCAGTATGTGAGGCAAACCGATGGCCCTTGCTCTCGAGTTCACTGCGCAACTCGGCAAAGTTGTAAATCTCCCCGTTGTACGTGATCCAGATCGTGCGTTCCTCGTTACACATCGGCATATGGCCGAGGGACGACAGGTCGAGGATGGCAAGGCGGCGGCTCCCAAGGCCCACGTACGAGCCATCGGGAAATAGGCGATCCCAAACACCGGAATCATCCGGACCACGATGCGCTTGCACGCCCGTCATGCGCATCAGCGTCTCCCGATCACCGCAATTGACCAAACCACTTATGCCGCACATTGGTTAGGACGATTCCCTTTGGCCCGCTGCCCGAACCCGCAGCTCGTAGATCTTTGCCTTGATATGAAAAAACTGTACGCCCTGCAGACCGCAGTAGATCAGTCCCGGAATACCATCCAGAAAGCCGAGAGCGAAAATGTATTTGTAAAGAAAAAACAAAATCGGCGATCCGGGAAGAGCAAAGAACTTCTTCCGCAACCACCGCCGGCGCTGTGCCTGCGTCCCGAACGGCGACGGCTTGAGGTCCCGTGTATTCCTCTGCCCCTCAAGCCACACTTTCGCTTCCCAGTTTGAGTACTCATTGTGCTTCTGGATGTATCGGGAAAGCGATTCGACGTTGTGATGAAGTAGTGGGTACTTCAGACGGGCGGTTTTTCCCTTCGAACCCTCGTCCAGCACGATGTGCTCATGAATCTCCATGTCCGCCATCGACGCATCCTGATCCTTGAGGCGGCACTCAAACCGTCCCTTGCCTCGCCTGAACAGCGAGAGCTTGTAAAAGCTGGCCCCGCTATGACGGAGTTCGCGCCCAAGAAAAAACATACGAAGCACCACGTAGTAACCGTCGCAGACAGGATTTCGGATTGCGCTTCGAATCTCCGACGCAAGCTCAGGAGTCAAGGCCTCATCGGCATCCACCAGAAAGATCCAATCGTGCGTGAGTGGCAACGAATCCATCGCCCACTGCCGTTTCTTCGGCCAGCCTCCCCGGTAATGGAACTGCACAACGTGCGCCCCATACGACTCCGCAATTTGCACAGTCGCATCTGTGCTTTGCGAATCGATGACGTAAACTTCGCCCGCGCATCGCAGCGATTCGAGACACCGCGGCAAGTTGTGAGACTCATTCTTCGCAGCCACGATCACAGTGATCGGCAGCATCTCTGCCGCTCGTGAAGCAAGCAGCTGTTTGGAGTCAGCCAATTTGTGCATTGGAAAGCGAGAGGCTCAAAGCATTCTACTCTGAGGATGGCCTCTTGAGTACCACTCAGTGCGGCTATACTGCTACACACAATCGTCTAATGAATCTGATCACTCCTCAAAAAGAAGACGTGCGAGACTTCTGGAATGCCGACCCATGCGGCACTCGCTACCTTGCCGGGAAAGACGATCTCGAGTCACACGCCTATGCACGCTATTCACTCGAGCCCTTTATCTTCGACTTCGCGCAGTTTCACGGCGCCCGTGGTCTTCGAGTTCTGGAAATTGGAGTCGGCATGGGCGCCGACTATCTCGAATGGCTAAAAGCTGGGGCAAACGCGACCGGCGTAGATCTTTCAGCACCTTCGATCGAACGTGCGCGTCAGCGTTCCCAGCGGGCCGGATATCAACCCGATCTGCGCGTCGCCGATGCGGAACAACTTCCGTTCCCGGATAACTCCTTCGACATCGTCTACTCTTACGGCGTTATGCATCACAGCCCGAATACAGATCAATGCGTTCGCGAAGCCTTGCGTGTCTTAAAGCCTGGAGGCAGAGCCCGGATCATGATCTATCACCATCGTTCGATTACGGGTGCAATGCTGTGGCTTCGTTATGGCCTGCTGCGCGGAAAGTCCCTGCGACAATCTGTCTTCGATCATCTCGAAAGCCCCGGCACAAAAACCTACAGTCGCGCCGAAGCTCTGGGGCTATTCGAATCCTTCACGAATGTGCAAATGCGCCAGGTCTTCAGCCCCGGAGACCTATTACTCAACGAACCATCTGCGCGATTTCAGTCGGGTTTTTATAGGCTAGTCTGGAAAGTATTTCCTCGCTGGCTAGTCCGCAGAGTTGGCCGGAGATGGGGCTTGTTCTTATTGATTTCTGCTGAAAAGGCCGCTTAGAGCCTTTTCCGATCGCTCGCAAGGTTTAAGCAGAAACATTCTGCAATTCACACCATTGCTGCAAAACGTACAACGACCAAGGACGCGTCCACGATATTGTTCCTGCAAGAAACCTGTCCCAAATTTGCTGTACCTCTGTACCATTCAGCACCGAGCCTAGCGGCCCCGCGCTCACTTTCGCTGCACTCAATTGCGGCTCAATCTCCGCACGAAGTTCCTGCCGCATCCAGTGTTCAAAGGGAAGTGTAAATCCGCGTTTATGCCGGCGAACGATCTCGTCCGGCAACGATCCCCCCAATGCATCAACGAGTAGTTTCTTCGGAGTCGTATCGACCTTCACGGCTCCCGGAAGCCCCATCACTGTTTTGGCCAGCTCATGATCAATCAGCGGAACGCGCACTTCAAGTCCATGCGACATGCTCATGACATCGGCATCTCGCAGAAGGGTGTTGACCATGTAGCAGCGCGATTCGAGATAAGACACCCGGTTCACTGGATCAAGCGCGACAACCCGATTCAAGTGATCGCGCTGTCCCGACAACGCAAGCTCACAAACATCATGGCTTACTCTTCCCATCAAGGAGTTCCGCTGCTCGGGAGTGAATAACATTCGCGACACAAAATAGGGATGCAAAGCTTGCTGACCATTGCGCATTAACAAACTCAGTTTGCGATTCTGGTCGCTGGACGGAGCCACCGCACCAAACGCGGACACAACTCCCCGACGAACTGCCTGAGGAACGTGTTCCCACGCTCGCGCGATTCGTTCCCATCTCGGAATCGTCCGGAACGACGAGTACCCCGCGAATACCTCGTCGCCACCCAATCCCGACAAAGCCACTTTTACTCCGGCCTTGCGGGTCTCCCGTGACACGAAATAGGTGTTGATGCCGTCCATGGTTGGCAGATCCATCGCGCCGAGCGCGTCAGGAATTGCGGTGAGCAAATCTTTCTGCGAAACAGTGATCTCGTGATGATCCGTACCGAACTTGCTCGCCACGGCTCGCGAATATTCTGCCTCGGAATAATCCGCCTCCCGAAAAACAATCGAGAACGTACTCGGCTTCACCTTTCCTCGACTCACAATGCTGACCAGAGCACTCGAGTCGATTCCGCCCGAAAGGAAAACCCCAACCGGCACATCGCTGACCAATTGCATTCGAACCGATTCTTCGAGGAGGTCTTTTATCTGAGCGGCGGGAGCACGACCGTTGCACGGGTGTGAGGAGGCATCCGCCCCTGCCGAAGGTGCATCGACAAGGTCCCAGTATGCAGACTCATGTATCTTGCCTTTCTGCCATACCAGTGTGCTACCCGCAGGAAGTGCGCGGATGCCCTCGATTAAAGTCAGCGGATCGTATGCGGATCCAAATGTCAGATAGTTCAAAAGCCCCGCCCGGTCGATACGCCTGCGAATCAATCCCGTTCCGAGAAGGGTTCGCACCTCAGACGCAAATAGAAAAAAGGCTCCGCTCTGTGCGTAGTAGAGCGGTTTAATGCCCATTGGATCGCGCGCAATGAACAATCTGTGCTGGCGCGCATCCCACAAGGCAAAGGCAAACATTCCGCGGAACCGATTGAGGCAGTCATCCCCCCAGCGCGCATACGCTTTCAGCAAAACCTCTGTGTCGGAATGACTGACAAAGCTTGTGTCGCTTCTCTCCAGTTCAGCGCGAACCTCGCGAAAGTTGTAAATCTCGCCGTTGTAGACAATCCAGTTGCCGGTTTCGGCATCGTGCATCGGTTGATGAGCGAGGGCTGAGAGATCGAGGATTGCGAGGCGTCGGTTACCCAGCCCAATCTCGGTGAACCCATCAGAGGAGTCGCGTAGAAGGATTGTGCCGGAATCGTCGGGCCCGCGGTGCGCCAACGATTGCGTCCCGCGCTCCAGAACACCCGCCGGAATAGCCGCTTCTCGCGCAACTATGCCGAAGATTCCGCACATTGACTTATCGAAGACCCCTGAGTGCCAGCACGATCACGAAATCAGCCGCCTGGCCTTGCCCAGCACTCGCATCAGTCGCGGGAAGCGTTCTCCCAGTGACAATTTCAGCATTCTCTCTGGCGCAAGTTGGCTGCGTAGCTCAAGATCGCCATACTGCCCTGTGAGATCGATGAACCTGAAATTGTCCTGCTCAGCCTTGTGCAGGCAGAATTGCGAGTACGGCAAAGCATAAATCGTCGCTCCGACCGCTTCGGCGAAATAGGCAGCAAAAGGGAAAACCAACGTTGGCTCGAACTTGGTTTTGTGTTGCCATATGTTGGGGGTAAAGTCGTCTCCGCCGATGTAGCCTCTAACCTTGACTTTCGGAAATACGCGGATCAGATCGATCGCGATGCCCTTAAGCGTATGGTCTCCGTCAATGTACGCGAAGTCCAACTCACCATCGGGAATCTGATCGACCACATCCGTGGTCTTACCGCGAAGAATGACCCGCCGGTCCGCTGCAAACTCCGTTCTCTCGCTAGTGGTTCTCAAGAATTCTTCGAAAATCGCGTCGCTCTGATTCGAAGGCTTGTTCCAGCGGTCAAGATGCCTCCAGGGATCAACCATGTAGTACTTCGTCACAAACTCACAATGCCGAAGCACACTCTCCGCAAACTCGCCCTGATAGACTCCCACCTCGACCATGCGCTGGACTTCAGCCGACCGAACGAATTCAATCCAGAGCTCAGTCCGGGACTTCGATTCCGCGATGCAGCTCTCCAGAATTTTCTGAGCAGATTGTTCGACGGGCAGAACCACAGTCGCCTTCCCTCTCTATGTCAAACAACTTGGAAATTCGCCAACGAACTACTGAATCCTATCCGCCACAATCCGCAACGCGTAGGTTCCAGAACCTGAACTGCAGCCTGTGTACGAAGTCGAATATGTGATGGCAGCATCTCCCTTGGACCAGAGCGAGATCTCCCCACTCCCAAAGCCCGACGCCGCGCCCAGTTTCATGCTGTCGGTGTTCACAATGCCGGACCCCGCTAACGGAACGTTCATGGTTCGAGCGGACGCTTCATCTTTCCATCCAATCTGCAGCGCAACAGCTGCACTCCCGGGCGAGGAGCACGCAGCGGTCGAATCCAGATAATAAGTGATTCGGTACTGACCTGTCCCGCATGTGGCGCTTGCGCAAAGGCTCTTGACCGGGATCGCCGCCGCCTGTCCAGTCAACGACACAGAATTGTGCCCCGCAGAGCCGCCGCCATTCCCCTGGCCCCCACAACCCGCGCACTTTCCGGTCACCGTCAAATCGCCGTTGATCGTGACCGGAACATTGAACGTCTTAGCGGACGCACTCAGCTTCTCGACTGGAGACCCATCGGGAAGTTTGCCAACGTATTCCCTGATCTCGCGCTGAGCCCGACTGTAAAAAACATCGCCACTCCCTTCGTAGCCGAGATCCAGATCGTTCACATCCACCGTCGGACGATGATTTGCAGCGGCCCAGGTCCTGCCCCAATCGCTGTCCACCAGCGTGATCAGGGGTGTAAATCCGAATGCGTGGCCATGATGACCAAAATTCAATCTCCCTTTGTGTCCGTCCTCGCGACTCAGCACTCCGTTCGCGGCTTTCAGAATGGTCGCTCCAGGCATGCCCCCCATTCCATTCGTGTTTAATGCGTCGAGATTCGCAGCTGCTGGCGGAACCGCACCCGTCCCGATCAGCACTCCGGCTTCCCCGCTCACACTGGTAAGAGGAAGAGTACTCACAATTGCTCCTGCACCCAATACGTCGGCGGTCAAAGGTGGCGCAAACTCTCCCCAGGTTGCTGTCGACTTGTCGCCGCGAGTACTCAGCACGACCGCTCCAGGCCAGAAGTCGAGCCGCGGCATATAGAAGTTCTGTAGAAGATTTTCGGTTGGATTGGTATAGGACTCGGGTTCTCCTCCGCTGTCAACGAACGAGCACGTCAGCGTCGCGCATGAAGCTTGCTGAACCGTTGTGACCAAATATTTGCCCGTACCCTCAGGATAAGGCGGCGTCGATCGTTGGTCCCAATCGATACGAAGGATTTTGTAACTGGACGCGCCGGCAATCTTCGGGAAGGTCCCAGTAATCTTTCGAGCGCCATCAGTGAACGCATACCCGGCAGGCAACGGAACTCCAGAGCCAAACTCTGCATGTACAGGCACAACCCAGTACAACCAATCGTGTGTCCCGGACCTTACCCCCCAGTTTGGAAACGCTCCCGAAACCCCGTTGGACGGAACTCCGCTCATCTTGACTTCCGCACCTTCAGCCAGAATCCCGGCGTTCCCAACGTTCCCCATCGGACTGTACTCGCTGCAGCTGGCAGCCGCCTCGTAATACACGTTTTCTGAAACGAATCCTCCGTATCCTCCACGCTGATTACTCACACGCACACCAAAAACAGACCACCCTTGAATTACGCTGTCCGAAATGCGCAGTCCGTTGCCCGAAAGCCATTCCACGCCCTTTCCGGCGCACTGCAGTGAGAGGTTGAGGTGCTTCAACCATCCCACCGCCGACCAGTGATTAAACGGGCCGGGAGCCGAAATATAGGCCCCGCAGAATTGTGGGTTACAAGTCACACTCTTGCCCCCGAATGCGGCGTCCAAACCATCCAGCAGAAACGCCTGATCATCATCGACCTGCACATACGAACCAAAACTATGGGTCGGAGGTGCTCGACGTGTACCCACGTTGAAAATTCTTGTCTGTTGCGCGTTGACTTCGATAAACGGTTTTGTCCCCGCGACCATCATGGGTCGGCCACGTGGACCGATCAAAGTGATGCGTCCGTAGGAGGTTGAAGGGCCATGATCGCCAACAAACACGCACGCATCATTCGGCGTGTAGCAGTCCAGGATCGCACCACTGAAATCGACTGTCTGGTCCGTCGCCCGAATCGAGATGGGTGCAAAGACATCGTATTCGCCCGGAGGAATTACGACTCGGCCGGACTGCAGCACACCAGTGGGGTTCGTCGGAGTAAAACGCGCAGCGATCGATGCCTCCTGGATTCCGCCCGACGCGCTGCCGATAACGTACCCTGAGGGATGCGAATTTACGGTCGTGAATTCGAGCGTTCCGGGGCGATTGTCCCCCTTACAGCGTCCGCCCGTGACCTTTACCGCTACCGGCGTTCCAGCACCAGAGACGTAGACGTAATACCAAGGCTCAGTTGCAATTACTCCTGGCGGACACGGAGTAAGAGTGACCGTGTTTTTGCCCCGCGATTCGAGTGGTGAAGTTGGACTCTGCCGCCAGTAGAGTTCCGTGGCCGACCGAATCACATTCGTCGACAGCGGCCCTTGATCCGAGGAAGTCGCATATGCGCTGTTATGAAACGAGATGTACGCGATCAAAACCAGCGCCACCGCGCTCGCGGATGCTGTCACCGCTTTCATCTGCGATTGCGTCGAATGAAACAGGGCGGTGATTCGCTGGTTGAAATCAAACACAAAGCCTCCTCATCTGCGGTGCGGCGGATCGCTCTGCAAGTAAGCGCTACTCTAAGCTGTACCGCAGGGTTTCGACAAACCGCGGCGTTCGATAGAGTTTTGCGAGCAAAGCAGCATCATTTTCGTCGCAGTTGATGCAGCGGAACTTCTGTTGTATTGTGCGTCTTGCTCCTTTTTAAGATGTGCGGGATTCGTGCGTCCGCAGTGTCGGGTTCTGCTGACGCGCCGGATACAATAGCCTTCATGCCAATTGCCGCCAACGTGGTCCTTGGGCACGGTGTAAAAATCTTCCAGCCTGATTTAGTCAACCTTTACGGCTGCACTGTCGGCGATGAAACCAAGGTCGGCGCCTTCGTCGAAGTGCAGAAAAATGCCGTCATTGGAAATCGCTGCAAAATTTCTTCCCACACCTTCATTTGCGAAGGCGTAACGATCGAAGACGACGTTTTCGTGGGACACGGTGTGATGTTTATCAATGACCTGTATCCGCGCGCCACAACCGACGACGGGCAACTGCAAACGGAAGACGACTGGCAGGTCGTCCCAACGCGTGTGAAACGAGGCGCATCCATTGGCAGCGGTGCAGTCATCCTTGGCGGCATCACCATCGGAGAGGGTGCCATGGTCGGGGCAGGAGCGGTCGTCACACGCGATGTCCCCGATCACCAGATTGCGAAAGGCGTTCCGGCCCGACTCGGCCGTGCGGTTACGCGCGGACGGATTTCTGAACGGCACGCGGGCTAAGGGGGAATCTCTGATTCGAATCGGCGTGATCGGATACGGCTACTGGGGACCGAACCTGGTCCGCAATTTTTTTGAAGCCAAAGAAGCGCAAGTCGCCTGTGTCAGCGATCTCCGCGAAGACCGCCTCGCTTTGCTCAACAACCGTTATCCGACCGTCAGGCCCACGCGCGATTTTCGTGAATTGATCGAAGATCCCTCGATCGACGCGATAGCCATTGCCACACCAGTCTCCACCCACTACGACCTCGCTTTGAGCGCCCTGCAGGAAGGCAAGCACGTGCTCGTCGAGAAGCCTCTAGCATCCGACACCAGCCAGGTACAACACCTCATGGATGTCGCTCAGAAGCGAAACCTGGTCCTCATGGTCGATCACACCTTCGTGTATACCGGCTCGGTCCGCAAGATCCGCGAACTCGTTGACAGTGGAGGTCTGGGCGAAATTTATTACTACGACTCCGTTCGGGTAAATCTCGGTCTTTTTCAGCACGACGTCAATGTGCTCTGGGATCTTGCCGTCCACGATCTCTCGATCATGGACTATGTTCTCCCGTTTCGTCCCTGTGCCGTCTCTGCCACGGGCCTGAATCATGTGCCAGGTGGAACAGAAAACATCGCGTACCTGACGCTATTTTTTGAAGGGAGCCAGATTGCCCACATCCACGTCAACTGGCTCGCTCCAGTCAAATTGCGGCGCACCCTGATTGGCGCCAGCCGCAAGATGATTGTTTACGACGATCTGGACCCGGCCGAAAAAATTAAGGTCTACGACAAGGGCATCACGCTCAACAATCATCAGAACCCTGAAAAGCTCTACCAAATGCTGGTAGGCTACCGTACAGGGACATGCTCGCTCCACAGATTGACGGAACCGAAGCCCTGCGCCGGGAAATCGACCACTTCCTCCAATGCATCCGACAGAATGAGGAACCGATCACCGGCGGCAGTGCTGGATTGCGAGTCGTCGAAATTTTGCAGGCCGCGTAGCAATCCATGGCTCAACGCGGACGTCCTGTCGAATTGCGCCTGACAACGCTTGAGGCAACCGCGTAAGCGCAGCAAATAAATCTGAAAGTTAGGCAGCGATGGCAAACGTTAAAGTGCCGTACCTCGATCTAAAGGCCCAGTATCGAAGCATTAAGCCCGAGATTGACGCGGCGATAGCCGGAGTTCTCGAAAGCGGTCAATTCGCTCTCGGCCCTGAAGTGGCTGCATTCGAGCAGGAGTTTGCCGCTTATTCCGGAACCACCGAGTGTATAGCCCTCAACTCGGGAACCAGCGCCCTGCATTTGGCATTGCTTGCGGCCGGCGTCGTCCCCGGAGATGAAGTCATCACGACGCCGTTTACCTTTGTGGCCAGCGTAGCGGCGATTCTCTACGCAAACGCGCGTCCGGTGATGGTTGATATCGACCCACGCTCCTTCGCGCTCGACCCTGCCGCCATCGAGGCTGCCATCACTCCGCGCACCAAGGTCATTTTGCCCGTCCACCTTTACGGGCAGTCGGCCGACATGGATCCCATCGCCGAAATCGCTCGCCGCCACAAATTGATCGTCATCGAAGATGCCGCCCAGGCCCACGGAGCTCGCTACAAAGGCCGCCCCGTCGGCAGCATTGGCGACATGGCCTGCTTCAGCTACTATCCGGGCAAAAATCTCGGGGCCTACGGCGAGGGCGGTGCTGTCACCACGAGTAATCCCGACTACGCCCGTACCATCCGCATACTGCGCGACTGGGGACAAGACCGCAAGTATCACCACCTTCTGCGCGGATACAACTACCGCATGGAGGGATTTCAAGGCGCTGTTCTGCGCGTGAAGCTCCGGCACTTGGAACCCTGGACTGAAACGCGACGGGCGATCGTGCACCAGTACAACAGCCTACTCGCAGACTGCGACCTCGAAACACCCGTCGAAATGCCTTGGGCCCGGCATGTGTACCATGTTTACACGGTGCGCTCGAAGAACCGCGATCACTTGCAGGCAACGTTGGCCGGCGAGGGAATTCAGACCGGCATCCACTATCCAATCCCAGTCCACCTGCAGCCGGCGTATGCTGATCTCGGCTATGGCCCTGGAGCTTTTCCCCGGGCGGAGGTAGCAGCGAAGGAGGTTCTCTCTCTCCCGCTGTATCCCGAACTCTCGTCCCAGGCCGTTGTCCAGGTTGCTAATGCCGTGAAACATGCAGTTGGAAGCAAACAGGTAACGGTATCGCATTAGGTTTACGCCGAAGCATCGCTATGCCCATATTCGACGCGAGTCCAGACATACTCGAGGTCACGCTCCGGGACGGCTCCTACCTCATCGACTTCCAGTTCACCGCAGAAGACACCGCGAACATCGCTGCCGCGCTCGACGGTATTGGCTTTCGTTGGATTGAAATCGGACATGGCCTCGGCCTCAATGCTTCTCAGTCAGGGAAGGGCACCGCCGCCGCCACGGACGAGGAATATCTAGACGCCGCATCTCAGGCGCTCCAGCACACAAAATGGGGGATGTTCTTTATTCCCGGGATCGGTCGCGAAGAAGATCTTCGGCTCGCGGCGAAATACGGCATGTCGTTCGTGCGCATCGGCACCAACGTAACCGAGACGACACAGGCCGAACCCTACATCGCCCTGGCCAAGGAATTGGGTTTCATCGTCTCCTACAACGCGATGAAGTCCTATGCCGTTTCTCCTGCAGAATTCGGAAAGGTCGTTGCACAGGTATATGTCTGGGGAGCCGATATCGCCTGCCTCGTCGACTCCGCAGGCAGCATGGATCCCGACGTCGTAGCCGCCTATCTGCGTGCAGCGAAGTCTGAGAGTGCGTCTCCTCTCGGTTTTCACGGCCACGACAATCTCTCGCTCGCAATGGCAAATACGCTGCGTGCTATCGAAGAGGGCGCGATTCTCGTCGACTCTTCTCTCCAGGGAATGGGTCGCTCAGCGGGAAACACGGTCACCGAGGTTTTGGTCGCAATCCTTCAAACGCCGTGGACTTCTCTCCCACATCGATCTCAAAGCCACCATGGACGTCGGCCACGGCCTCATCCAACCCCTGATGGGCAAGCGCGGCGTCGACCCCATGGCCGTCACCTGTGGCTTGGCCAAATTCCATTCAGCGTTCACGGACAAGGTTCAGCGCTACGCCAGTAAGCACCAGATCGATGTTCGTGATCTGATCGTCCGCTTGTGCGAAGAGGATCAAGTCTCCGCGCCAGACGATCTGCTCGAGCGACTGAGCCACGAATTAGCCACGCTCAAAATGCCGCGCGTGCTCTCGATTCCCGCATTTCGCATCGAATGGGGCAAAGACAAAACGCCGATTGACGCGCTCAATCTTCTGCTAAAGGAATTGCGCGCCCGCGCTGTGAAGTCTGGAAAGTTTTCTGCGCTCAATGTCGTCATCGCCGGAACGCCGCGTGCAGAATTTGCTGTTTCCAGCAATATTCATTCGACCAATCTCACGTGGTCGCCTCCGTAGAACTGAGCGATGAACCGCAACTTGAAGCTGTCCTGAAAGCGGCTGACGGCAGAATCGACGTCGTTCTACTTGACGTCGATCGTAAGCCCTTCGGTCCGCCGAACAGCGCAGAGATCGCTCGCCGAATCCTGAGTAAGACCATACTCCTTACTTACCTTGATAGCCGGGTCTGGGTCGAAGCCGTAGAAGATCAGGTCGTCCGACTTCTGCAAGAAGTACTTGATGGCTCCGAGATTGTGATCGCAGGAGATCAACCTCGCAGCCGGTTTCTCGCCTTGCGATTTGCAGAGCGCGGCGCGCATGTCACCTTGCTGAAAGACCCCGGCCGCCAGGAGTCCGTCAGATTTCGAGCCACGCCCAGGATCTTTTCAACATGCGCCTTCCACGAGAATTCGTTCGCACGGGCGCCTCCGCGAATACCCATGCTCGCTGCATCCTCCGGTGATTTTGCCAGCCTCGCCACTGCAGATGCCAATGACTCCGAGGAGAACCGCTCGAAGTAAACCGCAGCACTTCCGCAAATCTCCCGATGCACTGGAATGTCGGACGCGATGACCGGCAATCGGCTCGACATCGCCTCTACCAACGGGTGCGCAAACGTCTCCGTGTATGCGGGAGTAACGTAAAGATCCGCACGAGCGTAGACCTGATGCAATTGCTGATACGCGATGGAACCGAGTTCGATCACCATATCCGAAACTCCGAGTTGCTTTACTAAAGCTGCCGCGGAATCAGGCCGGTAGGCTCCCGGATTCTTCCCAGGCGTCAGTTGGCAGGTCAAAAGAAGCCGCACTGGACGATCCACGATATTCCTGCGCAAAAGCGGCAGGGCTCGAATCAGAGTCTCGAAATTCCGGTAGTAGTTGTAATGGCTCACAAACAGGAGCTTCAGTGCTCCGTCGGCTGAACGCAATTTCGTTTCAACCTCACCAGACAGCGGGGTCGCATCCCGTACAAATGCCTCCCGATCAAACCCGTGATGGATAGCAACAACATCCCTGCCGGTCCACCGTTTCAGTTCCGTGGCAAAGGCTTCGCTCGGAGCAATCGTGACATCGGCCCAGTGAATCGACCTCTTGGCAGCAAGCGATCTGAGGTAAGTATCCGCCCAAGCCCGGTACTCATGACGGCGTCGGAGATCCCGGAAGTAATCGCGCGATGTATAGATTGAATTCCGAGACAACAGTATTTGCGGCACCGGAGATTTTCGAAGAGCAAAATTCCCCGTCGAGAGAAGTACATCAGCGCCAGACCGCTGAACCAGGCCCGCCAATTTCGACTGTTCAAACCAAAACCGCTGGGCCGGGGAGAGATCCAATACCAGCAACTCGACATTGGCAAACCGGCAAAGTTCTTCACGAAGCTGAGTCCCGGCTGCAAGCGTTTTTCGGACGTCGTCATGCGCGGCCAAGTGTGGAAGCACGTTTCGTACATAGGTGAGTCCTCCACCCGCACTAGCACCCAGCGCATTGACGAACAAATGGATCATCAGTCGAAGCAGGCTTCTGCTCTCGCCTAAGCTCACATGAAGAGTAACCGTCGCGCAAGCGCTCGAACCTCATGCGATTGCCGCAATAGAAGCGCCATAAGAACCAGTCGTGCGTTTAGAACGAAAATCCTCAATGAAATCAAGATTTTGGCACGGGTCAATCTGATTCTAAAGGACTTGCAGTGCAGTGCAACCAACAAGTCATTTAAATTCAATACTTTACCTATAACGCATTTGTAATCAATATTTTACCGGGTGGTAATGACGCAAGTTATTGATTATAAACATTTTATAGGCTCCCCGAAAAATGGAATGAAGCTACCTCCTACTTTCAAGGAATCGGAACAGGCGATGCGACGGCGCGAGACGAGGTGCCCAGAATCTGCTGGAGGGATGCGGCGACTCCATCGGACCATGCTTGGGGAGAGGAATTGCGGATCTGTTCAGCGCTGTTCGCTCCCATCGTTGTCCGAAGCTCGGTCTGTTCTGCAAGCAGTCTCATCGCCGATTCGAGACCGCGTACGTCTTTCGCCGCAACAAGCAGCCCATTCCAATTTTCGCGAATCAAGTCAGCGGCACATCCCGCCGCTCGACTCACAATCACGGGCAGGCCGCAAGCCATGGCTTCGTTGACAACCATTCCCCAAGTATCGGTGTACGTTGGTAGCACTAGTGCGTCAGCGAGTCCGTAGTAGCTGCCAAGTTGTTCTCGCTGAGCGAATCCCGTGAATCGAATTGTTCCTCCAGAAATAGATGCTGCCTCTTTTTCGAGCGGCGATCGAGCATCGCCATCACCAACAAACACCAGTCCGACCTCCTGCCGCAGCGACTGACTTAGACTCGCATAGGCTCGCAACAACTCGAAGACGCCCTTCTCCCGCACCAGGCGTCCTACAAACAGAAAATAGCGGTTGGGTAGGGCCAGTTCGGTTCGCAATGCAGCTTCGTTTCGACGGGCATTTTCTGCTGCGCGGGCGAAAAGTTCGTTGTCCACCGCATTCGGTGCGATGAAAATCGAATTTTCTTTCGCTCCATGCGCACGCATGTATTCCAAGGCAGAACGCCCAGGCACGACAAATCCGCTGCAGCGATCAAGGAACCTCTTCTTCAAGAATTCCGTCAACGCGTGCGAGCGTCGTGAGTCCTGCAAATTGCTTTCGGACCACAGCAAAAACGGCACGGCGCGTCGGCGCGCCCAACGCAGAGCCTGCCACGACGCGACATAACTGTAACCTCCACAGAGGATCGCTTCAGGAGCAGCCTGGTCGAGCGCCTTCGCGATCCCCGAATTGAGCAGCGCATTGTATCGCCCGATTCGCTTTCTCCACGCAGGAAGCACCTGAAACGAGAACCTGATTTCTTGTTTATAGACCTGCCATTGACGAAGATTCGGATCCGTCTCTCCCAGAAAAATCACATGAAGCTCCACATCAGGATGCTGTGCCAACGTGTTGAAGAGTGGAATTCGGTAAGGCGAAATAATTTCGGTCACGATCACCAGGCGGCGTTTCATCCCACACACTCCCGGTAGATACGGGCGAGACTCTCGGCTTGCTGTGCCAGAGTGAATCTCTCGACGATGGTGTCTCTCGCCGCCCTGCCTATGTTCTGTCGGCGCTGTTGATCCCGCAGCAACATGCCAAGCACGAGCACCAGTTCCTTGTCATTTCCGGCTCCTACGAGATAGCCGTTCGAGCCTTGGCGGATGACCTCGGCGATTCCCTGTCCCCGACACCCGACCACCGGCTTGCCGCACGACATTGCCTCAAGGTACACGCAGCCCAGCCCCTCATGCCTGCTGGGCAGAGCAAAGACAGTGCAGCGGCGCATCGCGTCGGCAACTTGTCGCCGCTGCTGTCGGCCGTGAAATCGAACTTTCCCCTCAAGCCCGAGTTTCGTGATCAGTTCCCGTAGCTGCGGAAGTTCCGGGCCGTCTCCAATGATGTCGAGACTCAGTGAGGAGAATTCCGGAACGATTGATGCCATCGCCCGTACCAGCGTTTCTTGCCCTTTAGTAGCGATAAGGTTTCCTACGCAAAGCAGCGAAGGCGCCTCCAACGGCCCATCTCCAGCCGGCGAGAAAAAGTCGGTATCCACCCCGTTGTATACAACAGAAGTCCTAACGCGAGAGCCCAACTCCGTCAAAACCCTTTCGCGGACGACTTCGCTAACGCAGATCACCCGCTTCGAGCCGTAAAACACCCGGCGGGAGATGCGACGGCACCATTCTCCGACACGGCCACCAATCAACTCGTTGGCAAAAGCATCGAGACCGTGCACCGAAACCACGTAGGGCAACCCCAGTTCTCTACTCAAAAGCATGGCCGCATGCCCCGCCGGTAGGGGCGCGTGGGCATGAATCAGGTCGATGCGATGCGCACAAATCAATTCGCGCACCTGACCGACGATGCGCGCAAATACAAAAGCTCCGGCGGTTGGCAAGCCGAACTTGCTCGGCAAGGAGAAATACCGGATCCACTTTGCCGGTATTTTCGATTCGGGGGCTTGAAGCCGTTTTCTATATGCGGGCTGCAGAGCAAGGACCTCGCTGCAGACACCGATGTCCGCAAGTGGGCGCAGCGGTTCAGCAACGAAGGACCCTTGAGAATCGTCGCTTTCGGTAGGATAAAAAGGGGTAAGCGTCAGGACACGCAGAGCCCTGTCTTTACCAAAATCAGTTGCGCCCGAACTCATGAGCCATGGCGTTGGCGCGTTGCTTCTAGCGCGAACGCTTCCTCCCAAAGAGGGACAATTACATTCCAATCGAAGCGCTCGCTCAACGCGCGGGATGCTCGGCCCATGGTCCGGCGCAGATCGCTGTTTCCGAGAAGGTACCGGAGCCGCTCCAGCAGTTCATCATCACTCTTACCCAAGTATCCGGTCTGGCCATCAATTACTGTTTCGGGACCGTAGTCCGCCCGAGCGATCACTGGCAATCCACACGCGGCCGCTTCGAGAATTACCTTTGGCGAACCTTCCCAGCGCGACGGAAACAAGAAGATGTCTGCCTTGCGGTACTGCTGCACGAGTTCAGCGTGATTCAGGCTGCCCAGCAGTTCACAATTTGTCAGATGCTCTTGTTCGACTTGTGACTTCAATTCCGATGCCATCAGCCCATCACCCGCGATCACGAAATCAGCCTCGGGAAACATCGATGCCGCACGGACCACTAGCTGCGGGCCCTTAAAAGGCCGCAACGATCCCACGAAGAGGACGCGTGGTCGCCGGTTTGCAGGACGCTGCCAATCCGGACTAAAAAACGTCGTGTCCACTCCGGTCGGTATCACTTCGCTGGGCAAACCGTACTCTTTCTCCAAGCTCGCGCGCACAGACCTGGAGTTACTGAACAGGACATCACTGCGCAGGATCGTTCGCTCCCACAACCGAATCTGCGAAGCCTTGATGGTGGGTTCATTGTAGAGGTCTGACTGCGACTCGATCGTTCCAATCACCTTGCGCTGATCCAACCATTCGGGTCGGAATGTCAAATATAACAACGACGCAGGAGACGACTTGATGTAGAAGACAAGTTGGTGGCTTCCGCAGATGAATTCCCGAAGGATTCTAATCGTCTGTCCATGCGGCGCTAAGCGAATGAAACGAGTGTTGGCCCTCTGAGCTAGCCTTTGATCTGCTTCACCACACAGAAACATAGTGACGTGAAACCGATCGGAATCCAACCGTGAGACGATCTCGCGCCCATTGACCATCTGTGCGTTGAATTCATTCGCATCGGCAAGGCTGTCAACCAGAATGCGGATCGGCTTCACGCGCGGCCTCGTGCGACTTCTTGCTGAATATTGCGCAGGCGCGCATGCAGCCGCATTTTGTCGTCCCGCTCCTCGACCGACCGGTGCAAATGCTCACGTGCAACCGCAAGTAACCGACGGCGAACCGTCTTCTCTGTCTGTGGCGGAAGCGCAGATCGCTCTGCCGGGTCTGCTTCCAGGTCGTAAAGATCTTCCACTCCTGAACTGAAATGAATTACCAGTTTGTAGCGAGATTCGCGTACCGCCAAAATGCGTGGTCCCATCCGATTTTCTGCGTGGAACGGATTTGTACAATCGTCAACGCACTCGGCAATCGCTACATCCTCAAAAGCTGCCCCTCGCTGCATCTCTCCAATGAGGTTGCGGCCCTGGAATTCATCGGGCACCGATAAACGCGCCGCTCCCAGTAATGTTGGTGCGAGATGGATGAGACTGAACGGCGATTTGCCTTGTTGCTGCTTTTGGGCTCCGGGCACACGTAACAGCAACGGCACATGAATGAGTTCTTCGAACAAATGAGATGGTGGGTGATACCGCCCGCCATGATCCAGGAACTCTTCGCCGTGATCGGCCGTCAGAGCGAAGATACAATTGTCCCACCGGTTCGACGACCGCAGAGCGCTGGCTAGCCGCTTGATCTGTTCATCCACCCAACGGATGCCGGCATCGTACAGAGCCAAAACCTCCCGGCGATGTCGCCTGAATTGATTCGGTTGAAGATCCGAGCGGTTCCAAAAGGAGTTCACGTAGCGCGCCCGTTGCGGAGTAAACGACTCCTTCGACAGCATTGAGAGCGCTGCGTCTTTGGGATAGTAAGGCGAATGCGGATCCATCAGGTGCAGCCATAAGAAAAACGGTTTGTTCCCGACAGACAACAGCCAATCGCATGCGTGATCCACAATCACGTCAGCCGCGGGATAGCTCCGCAGGACATCGAGCGACTCGGGAACGGGCGTTACTTTCTGGCAGTAGCGAAAGTAGAGTTCATCGTAGAAACGTCCGAGAGGTCCCATAGACGGACGTAGCTTTTGGAGCAAATGATTGAGGCGGCTGGCCCAGCCCGGAGAGATCGGATTCGATTTGTTCTCCGTGCTGTTCAACGAGCCAGTTGCCAAGAAATCACGAAATGTTTCGAATCCTTGTTGATAGCCAAAACGTGCCGACAAATAGGGATTCCCGGCTCCGAATGCAGCAGTCGAATAACCTTCATTCTTGAGCACGGACGCGAGCGTTGGTTCCGTTGGTCCGATGCCGAGGATGTCGCGTCCCAGTGCCATGGGAAATCGCGATGCGAGAATCGCTGGGAGAGAATAGTACGTTGGCGCCCCGGCAACAATCGCACTCGGAATAACGAAGCTCTCTTCTGCCAACGAATCGAGAAACGGGGTCGTTAGACGGTCGTACCCCATAAAGCCGACGTGGTCGGCGCGCAGACAATCCACGGTCACGAGCACAATCGATTTCTGCACTTCCCTCAAGCCTTCGTGAGCACCCGGGCCTTTCTGAATTTCTTCTGGGTCACATCTACGCGCACAGTGCCGCCTGCCGTTTCGTAAGACCCATGCTGCACCAGCGCGTGGAGTTCCTTGTCGTTCACAAACAACAGATCGCTATGCCTCGACTGAATCGCACCGAAAAATTCGTCCAGACATTTGAGAGTCCGGGTCCGAAAGTCCTTCACTGTCGAATGGAAGTTAATCGAGTGCACGGAGATCACCGCGGGGATGCCTCGTGCAAAACAAGCTTCGGCCGCATCCAGACAATGAGCGACCGAAAACTTCTCATCAACGGCAGGCTCGAATTCGATGGTTCGAAAAACCTGCAAGACTTCCTGACGATCAAAATGAGGAGGTACGAGTCCCCCAGGGCCATTCTGCGCAACGAGAATGCCGTGTCGAGCCCATGCACGATTGGTGTCATCATTGGCGCGATAACCGGGAGCGCAAGCGGAGAACGGAAGGGCGGAAAACAACTTTGCGAAAGTGCCGACAGTTTGGCCGATAATCTCTTGTTGCGATGCCGCAGTCAGGAATCTGTCGTCGGGTGGCTTCTCTGGATCCCAGTATTCATAACCGATCCAAGGCATACGCCAGTGAATGAAAGGCGTGCCGGCGTGCCACAGGGTTTGCAGCAGAGTGGCACGCTCGGCTTCACCGTTCAGATTTCGCTTAACCGACTGACTGCAGAAGTGCAAGGTTCCGTGCAAAGCTGGATGGAAAACGCCGCCAGAAATACCTGCACGATATGCTTCAACCATGCCAGGGCGTTCCCATCCTTTTGGCAAACCTTGGGTCAGAGGGAGAATGTGTATGCTTTGCCATCCTTCGGCCTCGATTCGTGCGAAATCAAGATTGCCTACGACAAAGTTCATCTCCAGGCACGGATGCCGCCCCGCTGAGTCACGATGACGGGTGAGTGTCGCCATCAACGCTGACAGGTCGTCCGCGGTTTCCAAGGTGTAGAAGTCGAATGGGCGCTCACCGAGTTCAATGCCTACGGATCGAAGTTGCTCCAGACCGTCCGTGTCGCGCAATCCGACGCGAGCCCAGTCGTCGCTTTGTAGAAGTACGAGGGGTCTACCGAAGTGAAATCCTGTTATCGGCAGCAGATTCTTCGCGCGCTGCCAGACTTTGCGAGCAAGATTCACCGGGATCCCGCTATTTTGTAGAAGGTCATCACGCAGACACTGATTGTACGGATAAAAGACAATAAGGTATCGGGTTCCAGTGCGGACCTAAACTTCCCCGAAATCGCGCGGCATCGTTTCCACGCGCGCGTCCAATCTCTAGAGATACCCGAGTTCCTTCAGGCGATCTTCGATCATTCGCTCCTCGGCCTGGTCCGCTTTGACCGCGTCGTCCATCGTCACCTCACGCAGGATGAAGGTGAGGAGTTCCTCCAGGTTGCCAAATAGGTGACCGAACTTCTTCTCAGCTGCCGCACATAGGTCGGCAGGAAGCTGCACGATTCTTGATTCCGACATGCGTTGTCCGCAGAACTCGTCGCCTGATGAACCGAACTGTCAGTTGAGAATATAACAGCGCGCTATCGAAAGGAACTCGGTTTAGGATCACCGAAACAATAAGGAGGACCGAAGTGGCGAGGCAGGTGACGCCCAAGGCTTAGGGGGAAGGACTATAGATTTTGTGGACAACAAACATGGAAGCCGCGATGAACAAAATCGTACATAAGACTACGACAAGCCGCCTGATACCCCTTGAGTTGGATTGCGAAGCAGGCTGTAGCGTCCAGTCATAGTGAGCCGGCAATTCTGAAGGAAATTCCTCGTCTTCGACGGGCCATAGCTCCGCCTGTGTTTCCGGTTCAGACAACAAAACCGATGGGATGCTTTCCGCAGGCAGCGGCAGTCCAGAAGACACCTGCATGCCTTAAATTCTAGGTTTCGGTGTACTGACTTGACAGTATCTTGGATGGTTCCGCAGATGAGGTGGGCTTTTTTCGAAATACGACGATTGTCTTGTTTAAGTTGCAGCGCTCGGATCTCGACGAAGTACCAGCCGAACGCGCGACAAGACTGCATTGGTGATCAACCGGTCGTCGGCGTTCAAGCCCATGAGAAAAGCAAGAGCACAAAAGACGCCATAGCCGAGCACGAGACTGAATATGATCCCGACGACCTGAGCCCCCGCAAAAATCGGTATTTTGCTCAATAACACAGTAACCAGTGCGGCGGCGCCAACCGGGGGCAACAGTTTCAGATAACTCTTGTTGTACGGCGACAATTTAAGCACGTTGCGAACCTGCAACAGGTTCCCTAGATTCATGCCGACGTTGGTGATGGCGGCAGCAATGACCGCACCCAGTGCACCCCAGACCGGCACTAATTTGAAGCAGAGCAGCACCATCACGGCTCCCATCACGATTTGCACGCGAAACAAGCGGCGTTCGTGGCCTGACATCCAGAGGAGCGATCCAACCGATCCAACACCACAGTTCACCATCTGACCGCACGTTCCGATTATGAGCAAGCGCCAGCCCGCCTCGAAATCGGGGCCGAATAGAGCCATGATGGGGCGCGCGTAGACAACCAGAACAATCGCCAAAGGGAGCGTCAATCCTAGTATCCATTTGGTGAGCGTCTGGAAGAGACGTCCGAGCAGTTCATTTTCTCCGCGCGCATAAATATCGGCGATGACCGGTGCGAATATCTGGTTTACCGACTGTAGAAGGATGGTCTCATAAGCAATCAGTGAGGCAACAACCGCATAAATTCCAACTTCGTTCGCTCCGCGGTAGACCCCAAGGGCAACTCTGTCCGTCTGGGCCATGGTGAATTCCATTAATTTCACACCGAACATCGCGGCTGCAAAAGACCAGACCTCCGAACTGATCCACATTCTCTTCAAATCAGGCAGCCGCGCTTCCAACGGAGTCAACCGGAACGCGAAGAAGAACAGGAGAAGCAATACACACAGCGCACTCAGAACCTGAGCGGTCAAGTATCCCCACAGACCGTACCCGAACGTGATCAGGAGAATACTAGCGGCAATCGTGACTGAACTAGCTACGATTTTTGTAATCACCGTTCTGCGTCCGACTTCCCGGTAACCACTCAGCACGGATCCATAAAATGAATTAAGGGCCGCCGTCAGCATGATGGCCGCAAACAGAGGCAGATATTGTGTCAACCGGGGCGCATGGTAGAAACGGTTAACGATCCAAGGACCAGCGCGCAGCAAGATCGCAGCGAAAAACAGATTCGTGGCCAGAAGCATCCACGATCCGTTCCAAAACAGCGAACGCAATTCCTGAAATCGCTTCGACGCAGAATAAGAAGCCACAAACCTTACTGCGGACTCAGGCAGTCCCAGTACGTTAATCATCCCCATGAAGCTGATGATCGTCATGCCGAGGGCATATAATCCGAGACTCTCAGCGCCTAAAGTTCGCGCAATATAGATTTTGAAGCCGTAACCAACCGCGGCGGTGAAGATGGTTCCGGCCAGCGCGATCCCTGAATGCCGCGAAATACGGCCCATTTCGGATTTGAAAGTTACTTTCTCCGACGGCGGCGAACCGGCGATCCGCGTCTCTTCGGAGATAAAGTGTGTGCCGTTCGGACCAGGCGGATTTTGTGTGAGGGAAAGCCAATCTCTTTCGGACGCGGCAATCCGCCACGAGGGCACGACTTCGAGGGCGCGGCCTAAAATCCGATACGCACGAAGTTTTAGCTTCCCTTTTCTTCGAAACCTCTCCCGAATTACGCCTGCCATCATCTCCTGGTAATACTTCCCGGCCTTTGCCAAAGAACTTTCTTCCTGAGGGGAGAACGACACAGTGCTCGACGCAGCGAGGGGATAACCCAAAGCCCGCATCTCTTCGCCTAACAACTGTTCCACTAAAGCGATCTGCGAGGTACTCAGGGCCAACCGGTAGCGACCGATTTTGTCCGTTGTTGCAGGACGTTTCAGCAAGGCATGATGCTTACCATCAGACGTTTCGTGCTCGACATTCGCATGTCGGTGATAAAAAGCAAGCATCGAGGGCTCGAAGTCGACGCCTAGAAAATCGCAAATCTTTTGCAGCTCAGTCGCTGGGTCCGCCACCAGTGATTCGTATCGGAGCCATCGGATCTGATCCGGCGGAAATGTCGGATGCCGCAGCAGGTGATTCATGTAGTACTTCAGCAGGGATGCCGTGCTGGCCAAATACTCGGTATCGCGCTCGCTCTTATCCCATCGGTCGTCGTAAGAAACCAAGACATCTCGGGGATCACGCACCATGAACAGAATTCGGGCTTCAGGAAACAAAGCGCGAATCTGAGGTAGCCAAAGTGCATGAGCCGGAGTTTTCTCGCCCCAGATTTTCGCGTTTCGTTCCTTGGCGTACGCGCGCCCAAATCTTTCGAGGATAGGAGCCGTCGGCCCCTCGTATCTTCCAACTCTCAACGCCTCGCGTGCGAGGACTTGCGCCGCAGGATCCCGGTAGTACCTCAAGTTCTGCCAGACTTCGTTAAAGAAAAGTGAAGCTTGCCAGGTGTCGCTGAATTCCTTGAGGCACCCGAAACGATCCAGAACGACATACATCCAAGTTTCTGGAAGAATGGCGATTTGCGAATGCTCGTCCAACATGCGAGAGAGGAGAGTGGTTCCACTGCGGCTCATCCCGACAATAAAAACGGGGGAGTCGGTGGAAGACTCGGTTGTGCTCGCCTTTGCCAGATCTACCAGTGGTTCGGTTACCAAGAGGAATCCTTAGCTCACCTTCGCCGTGCTCCAAAACACGCGCAAATTTCACTCCCGCATTTTTGCGATGGAACAGTCTAAATGGTTTTTGATCGTTGAAATAGGGATGGATTATCCAACAAAATTAGCTCTTGCCACCTTGCTTGAGTCGCTGCAGCCGAGCGACGACTTTTCGCGCACCTGCCTCCAACCGGGGAGATGTCTTGATGATCTCAGCCGTGCGATACCGCACAATCTCCTTCACGTGCTTCGCCATCGACGTCTTTAGTGTCACGTAGAGAGTCTTGCGTGACTGATTCGCAAACCGTTCTTTATACTCCTCCGCTCCCAGGCCGAGGTCGACCATCCTGAACGAAGGAGAGTCGGCAGCCTCTTCAATTATTTTCGTCAGCATACAAAATCCTGGCGAATAGCGCTCGAGATCTGTATCGAAAGTGGGCTGATACCAGAACCACGCGCCGTCGAACTGAAATCCATAGTTCCATGCCAAAGTCTTGTCGCCGGCCATCATTCGCGTCAGCACAAACCAACCTGGCCCTGAAAGCAATTTGGTCAGTTCCTCCAGGAAAATGCGACGTTCGGGACGTGCCAGGTTGCTGGTGCGGCCGGTCGCTTGAAATCGCGAGACGTGGGCCTGGACGAATTCAGCAAGAATCAGCCTTGCCTCGTCCCAAGAGCGAGCGTGGACGAGTCGTACCGGGGACTCTTGCCCCATCGCCTTGAGGGATCGCCGGACCATTTTTCGTCCGGGCAGCACGAGTTCGTTATCGTTCGGGCGACGTTCCAACTTGTTCAACGCAACCTGGGAGCAAATGTAGGCCGTACGTGCAAACGAACGGTAGCCGGACTCGGCAGAACTCTGGTCGATCGCCGACAGCGTATCGGAATCGGCGGGAAGATTTGTCAGCGTGATTTCGTGAATTCCTCGCTTCCGCAATTCCGACAGAACCGCCTCGACGAAGGCAGGCTTCTCTTCAGGATGGCTGAGGAAATCGCAATAGTCGCCGGTCGTGGCACATAGAAATGAAGCACGCGCCCCCATCGACTCAGATGCCAGCGCTACCAGGGCCCGGAGGTTCTCTTGTTTGTCGTACCCCAGGAAAATCAATGGACTCAGAACGGGCGAGTACGCCCTCTGCACCGCAAGCGACCATTCGTAGGTGTAGAAAACCTGTGGCCGATCGAGGCGCTGGACCAGTGTATTCCACTGCCGCAGCAAGCTTGGATCTTCCGGTATTTCATTGAGAACGACGATTCGCAAGCGTCGAAGCACTTCTCCAGGATTTGGTGAATACGTAATAGTACCAACCCCTCAGGATTGGGTGGCTGAAGCAAAGCAATTATGGTCGAGAACCCAGAGGAAACGCACGCCGGGTATAACGCTGCGTTCGAGCGTAGAAGCCAGAAACGTGCGCTTCGAACTCAGACAGGCTCATTCCCGCCGTGACATGAATCCGGGGGGCAGCATACAGCGGCAAAGCACTTCCGAGTCCGCCTCCGAAGTTTAGAAACGCAACTTTGTATCCGGCCTTTTGAGGCATCGTCTGCACTTCTGGCGTGACTGATTGTGGATCTCCAAACGGATAGGCAAATGCCCAAATCCTTTTTTGGAGCGCCGATTCGAGCCGTGTGCCGCTTCCCGCAATCTCTTTGTAAGCCAATTCCGTTGTGAGTTGCGACAACATTGGATGCGTGAGTGTGTGTGCGCCAATTGTCATTCCCGCCGATATCAATTGACGCAGTTCATTGCAGGTAAGCAATCCATATCGTCGGGTGGCCGCCGGGTTTTCCTGAACGAAGACTGAATTCATCTCCAGGCCGAAATATTTCCGCACGACGGTCAGAACAGAGTTTCGAGTCGTGCCGTCGATTTGCGACAAGCGCTTCACCCAATCCCACCAGACAAGACGACGTTGGGCGCCGTCTGAAAATTGCCCTCGCAGCACAATTTTCTCGGACGAGATTTCAAACGGTCCGGAGCGCGCCTTGAGGAATATCAGATAAAGGTCCTCATACCAGAGGGTAGTGCGCGATTCCTCAGTTGAAGCACCAGTCACGAAGAAAAGGCACTTCACGTCTTCCTGTTGAAGAACGGGCAACATATCGGTGAGGCAATTGAGAAGTCCGTCATCGCAAGTCACGAGCACTGCCCTGGCAGGCAATGCGCTTCCCTTCTCGACCGAATCAAGGAATTCTTCCGGACTAATCAGGTTGTAGTGTTGCTTGAGCAAACGCAATTGGCGCTGCAGCACGTCGGGGCGGATCAGGCTGCCATCCAGCGCGCTGTCCACGGGTGAGTAACCGTGTGGCAACACGCCGTGATAGGTCACCACAGCCAGCCCGCCTGTCGACGTCCAGCGAAACGCACCAGTCAACGCGAGAGTGGGATAGACCAGTTTCTTTAGAAGAGGGCTGACAATCCTCATGGATGGCCGACCAGATCCCAACTGAGAGGAGTTCCCCGCTCAATATCGCGTGCTGCAGTCTTTCCAAGGATCTCCAGAAGATAACGCGTATGCAAGCCGTGCCCCGGGCGGATGGAGCGGATGTTTTCCGAGGTGAAGACTTCTCCCCGTTTCACGTCGGCCACTACAAAGAGTGATCTGCGGAAATTTCGACTGTTTTGTTCTTTCGCACTGAAGCCGAAGTGCACGGTTCCCAAGGCGCTCTCGGCGATCCTGATCGCATCGACCGTTGCCTTGAACTCTTCTGGTTCGAGCGAGAAGGCGCTGTCGGGCCCGAGGTCTGAACGAGAGAGAGTGAGATGCTTCTCGATGATGCACGCACCGAGCGCCACAGCAGCGACGGGAACAGCCGTTCCCAACGTGTGGTCCGAGAGTCCTGCTGGTACTCCGAATCGCTGCGACAACTCTGGAATCGTCCGAAGGTTCATCTCCTCGGGCGGCGCCGGATAAGCGCTCGTGCACTTCAGCAGCGCAATTTGGGTAGCTCCCGCCCCGCGAGCCGTGCGCACCGCTTCTTCGATCTCTTCAACTGTCGCCATCCCGGTCGACATGACCAGCGGCTTACCGGTCTTTGCCATTTTCTGAATGAGGGGAATGTCGACCAGTTCGAAGGAAGCTACCTTATGCGCCGGAACATCCATTCCTTCCAGAAAGTCCACCGCAGTTGAGTCAAAGGCACTCGAAAAGCACTCCATACCCAAGGCATTCGCGACTTCCTTTAACTTTGGCTGCCATTCCCACGGTGTAAAGGCTTCGCGATAGAGGTCGTACAGGTTGTTCCCATCCCAGAGAGTTCCGCCGTTCACACGAAATTGGGAAGCGCCGCTCGACATCGTAATTGTGTCGGCAGTGTATGTCTGGAGCTTGATGGCATCGGCGCCGGCTTCCTTTGCGGCCTCGATGATGCGAACGGCCCTGGAGAAATCATGATTGTGGTTTGCCGATAGTTCCGCAACCGTAAAGCACGGGTATCCAGGCCCGACCATGCGATTGCCAATCCTGATCTGCGTCATGTTTCAAGCCTCGGCCTTTTCCGCAGATTGCTTTCTCACGTCTTCGCAGGAAAATGATCTTCGCCGTCCGCTGCGAAGCACGTCGATTGCCCGGTCGCCGAGGTTAAAGATCAAATCGATAACGGAGGCATAAGGAACGAATGGCGGGAACCGCTGGTTATATTCCGGGTGCTCGTAGTGATGAAACTCTACTTCAATCTGCCTTTTAGAAAATTCCGCTTCTGCCTCCAGAAGGTAAGTCGCAGATCCAAACGCGGACAGATAGCAGCGCGCGCCAAGAGACTCGCAGATCCTGGCTAGCAGTTCGCCCTTCTTTCCCTCGCAGCCTAATTCTGAAGTTCGCATGATTGGCGTACTGATACCCAGTTTTCGCATGCACCACGAGATCAATGCAGTGTTCAACTCTGCCAGGCGCCCGGTTGCCCAACCCTCCTGTAACACCTTGCTGAATTCGATCCAATACTTCTCAAAGAACGGTGCCCGGCGATAGTTCATCTGTATCGAATTCAAATGTGTTTGACAGCACTGCATATCAGAAATCGCAGCCTGCCAGATTTGTTGGTCGAACCGTCCTTTGACCTGAACAGGCACCGTTAACAAGATCAACCCTTCGGGGCCCTTTATCTGATTGCGCTGTTGCCACGATCGTTTCTCAAACTGCACCGTATCCAGAAAGACAAATCGATCGACTTGATCAACCTGATCGAAATAGCCGAGCCAAGGCAAATACGTTGGCTGCGAAATGGCTACTTTCATTTCGGAGCCTCGCCCAATACGTAGCGCTCCGCGACCTTATCAAAACCAAGGGCCTGCCAAAAGAGCCTGGCCGAAATGTTGCCCGGCGTGACTTCTAGCTGAATCTTCGAAGGATCAAGTTCTCGAAGGACTCGGATTACCTCGATTGCCACCTGCCTCCCCACTCCGCTCCGGCGACGATGGGGCATGATGTAAAGCTCATAGACCCACCCGTGTGTGCGCGGCAGAAAACGGTGTCT
>DATFQQ010000400.1:0-7216 GCA_035264195.1 Candidatus Sulfotelmatobacter sp.
CCGGTCCCCAGCGGTAATAAACCCGCTCGGCTGTCAACGTGAGGTGCAAACCAAGATCCGCTTCAGGATGCGACTTGGCATAATCCGCGATCTCCGGAAACCACGGACATGGCACCATCATGCTCGCAGAATTCACCGCACCAGTTTCTAAAGCCCTGATCGCCGCCGAATTCACCGCATGCGTCTCAGCCAGATCGTCGGCATGAACGATGATCAGCTTCGAGTCGGCAGGATATCCCAAGCGCTGCGCGAGAGTCTGCGCGAACACTCGCGCGCTGAGGAAGAGGCAAAGCGCCAATAACGCGGTAAGTTGGATGCAGTTTTTCATGGATAGCCTGAGTGTGGAGACGGAATTTTCGTTCAGCAGAAGAGCCTTAGTCCGCTTTTTCTGTTTCATCCGCGATCCCAATTTTCGACAGCCGATAACGTAATGCATTCCTCGACAATCCGAGCAGCCTTGCAGCTTGACTCTTGTTTCCATTCGCGCGCTTCAGAGCTTCTTGCACCATCTCGTCTTCCCACTGTTCGAGTGTCATTCCGTCGGGGAGGAACCCCGGCGTTCCATTGCCGCCCTTGCTCGGTCGCTGATCAATGTGGATGTCTCCCGGATCCAGTTGCGGTCCCTTCGAAAGCGCACACCCGCGCTCCACTATGTTCTGCAGCTCCCGAACATTTCCCGGCCAATGATAGTTCACCAGAAGTTGCATCGCCTGTGGCGTGATGCCCTCGATCACCTTGCCCGATTCTCCCGCGAATCGCGATATAAAAAGGTTCACCAGGTCAGGGATGTCTTCCCTTCGCTCGCGAAGCGGCGCAATGTCGATCGGCACGACGTTGAGGCGGTAATAGAGATCCTCGCGAAACGTGCCTTGCTCAAGCGCCTGACGCAAATCACGATTGGTGGCGGCAATGAGCCGGACGTCGACCTTCACCGTCTTCGTGCCACCCAATCTCTCGAACTCACGCTCCTGCAGAACCCGCAGCAACTTCACTTGCGTCGCCGGAGGTACATCTCCGATCTCATCGAGAAACAATGTTCCCTTATCGGCCAATTCGAACTTACCAGGCTTGCTGGCCACCGCTCCGGTGAAAGCGCCTTTTTCGAATCCGAACAGCTCGCTTTCCAGCAGATTCTCGGGAATGGCGGTGCTATTGATTTTGAGAAATGGTCCCGAAGCGCGGCGGGATTTTTCGTGAATCGCACGCGCAACCAAGTCCTTGCCAACCCCGCTCTCACCTCCGAGCAGAACTGTCGAATTGGTTGGTGCAACGCGCTCAACAGTAGCCAATACTTCTTGCATCTTCGGACTTCGCGCCACTACATTCGGATGCGAATACTTCTTGCCCAACGCTTCACGCAGCGAGCGATTCTCTTCCCGCAGATTACGAACATCTAGTTCCTTGTGAATCACCAGCCGCATTTCGGCCAGCGAAAAAGGTTTCAACACGTAGTCGCTGGCGCCCGCTTTCATTGCCTCAACCGCAGTCTCCACACTGCCGAAAGCGGTCATAACGACCACCGGGAGCGCAGCATTCTGCTGCTTGATGGCTTGCAGGAATTCCAGCCCGTTCATTCCGGGAAGCTTCAGATCCGTAAGTACGAGATCGACGGGATTCGTCCCCAGCAACTTAAGTCCAGTTTCCGCATCTTCGGCGGAAAACGTGGTAAACCCCTCATCCCCAAGATTCAACTCGAGGAGCCGCCGCATTTTTGCTTCATCTTCAACGATCAGAATTGCAGGCATGATTGCCGATTCTCAAAATCCATTTTCTCTCAGGAGATCACCAAATGAGTCTTGTCAGCCACAGCCGTTGATTCCGTTGCAGCCGGAAGAAAAATCACGAAGCAGGCACCCGGATTCTTGCCGTCCGGGCTTGTGCCATCCCGCGCAGCCTCCACCCGAATCGATCCGTGATGCCCATCAATGATCTTGGACACAATGGAAAGCCCCAGCCCAACACCACTCTTCTTCGTAGTTACGAATGGATTAAAAATCTGCTCGCGTAACTCCGGAGGAATGCCCGGCCCGGAGTCGGCAATGCGAATCTCAACGCCCTCTGCGTTGCCGCCTTGTGGCTTATTGCGCCGCGATCGAGCGACTGTCACCCGCAGACTTCCTCCACCATCTACACCCATCGCGTCATAAGCATTCTGCACGATGTTGATGAACGCCTGCTCAACCAGACCCTCGTCGAGCGGCACCAGCGGAAGGTTCGACTGGTATTCCTTCTCCACCCGCACGGGTGCGCCCTTCCAGAACTGAGCCACGTCGTTCAATGCGCGATCAAGCACCTCCGAAACGTCTAGAGGCGTCAAGTCGGCATGCAGTGGACGCGCAAAATCCAGAAAGCGCGTTACCAGCGCACTAAGCCTGTTTGTTTCAGTCGAAATGTAGCCTGCGAGTTCCGTGGCCAGCGAATCCGATTTCGCCAGTTTCTGAGTCAACATCTCGGCCGATCCTTTGATCACTCCTAAGGGATTGCGGATCTCGTGCGCCAGTCCTGCGGATAGCTGGCCCAAAGCCGCTAGCCGCTCCGATCTCCGCGCGTCCGCCTGCGCCAGTTCCAGCCGACGGTTGGTCTCAGCTAATGTTTCCGCAGTCTCTTGATAACGCTGCGTGAGACGTCGGCTCTCGATCACGTATCGGTTCACCACCATCGCCGCCAGGAAAAAGAAGAGAATGCGAATCGCGAGAAGAGCGTAGTTCTCCGCGGTGATTTCGTATTCCTGCAGTGCAGGATAGAGATAAGAACAGTACGCGGCCGACGCCAATGTCGTCCATCCCAGGGTGGCCCAAGATCCGAAATACTCGGCCGCCGTCACAATCGGCAGATAATAGACCGGATAGTAGCTACTGTTGATGCTCGGCTCGCCGGTATTCTCGATCGTGTGATCAATCAGCAGAGTCGCCAGCGCGATCTTGAGCAGAACCAGGTACGATGCACCGCGTCGCGGAATGTGCTCCACGATCCATCCTTCCGCCAACTGGATCACTCCAAAGGCGAGCAGGATGAGCTGCTTATGATATTCGCCCCTGGGCGGAAGAATGGCCAGGGTTGCCAGCAGCAGCAGCCACAGCACATCCATCCAGTTCAACCTGGAATGCTTCGCTTCCGTCATAGCTCAGCCGGAAAACAATACGCCGGGAGTGGCCGAACCGCTCCCGGCGTCGTCAACTTTCGTTCTGTGACTCGTACTACCAAGTCCGCGCGAACACCTCATGCGAACCCTATCACACCTGGGTGCGTCAGCGTGAACGCTAGCGCTTCGAGGGCTTTGGCTCAGGGGCACGAGACGGTTGTTGGCGCGCCGGCGGAGGCGCAGCCGGCCTCTGTTCACGCCACTGGTTGAACTTCTGCGCCTGTTGCTGCTCCTGCTGCTCCGACCGTTGTTGCACCGGAGGCGCTGGACGCACTAGCGGGTTCCTCTCCTGTTGCTGCGGCGGACGAAACTCGCGGCTCTCCGGCGCCGGACGGTTTGGCGCCGGCTGCTCGTTGCGCGCAGATGGTTCTCTGCGGTTTTCCTCCTGCGGAGTTCCTTGCTGCTCGTACACCCGCGGTTGCGGCCTCAGCGTCGGTTTCACCAGGGCGTTGTCATTTTGGTTGCTGCGGTTCGGCTGCCCAAAAGGACGAAATCCCTCTTGGCTCTGTTGCGGCCGCTGGTTTTGCTCCGGACGCTGCTGATTTACTGGAGCGGGACGCGAGGGCCCAACCGGCCGCACCAGAGCTTGTTCATTCAAGTGTCCGCTGGCTTGCGACTGTCGCTGTTCAATGGAACGCGGCCGCTCGGCTGGCGTCCTCACCGCAACTACCGGACGGCTTACAACCGCCGCAGGTGGCCGGTTTGGCACGGGCCGCCCAGCGCCCACGACACTGGCGCGGATGGGTTCAGCCGTGACCGCGCGGTTCACCGGAGCAGATGCAATCTCCCGCGGCTCGACCCTCATCATGTTCGGCGCTGCCGGACGCGCATTCACGAATGTTTCACGCGATACAACAGTCACCCCGTTCGTCACGCGCTGGTTCACGTACGTGACGTTGTTGATCGTCGTGTTCTTGTTAATGATCACCGTGTTGTAGACGTTGGTCACCTTCGTGACGTTCACGGTTGTATTGGTGATGTTGATGTTATTCACGTATGTCCGGCTCACGTGGTATCCCGGAACATAGACTTCTCCTGGAGCCAGCGGGAACCATCCAACTCCCACGCCCGCCGCAAAGCGGAAGCCCGGTCCACCACCCACAAATCCGACAAGAGCCGGCGCCCAGACCGGACGCACTACAACCGGTCCTGGAACCCAGAACCATCCGCCACTCACGAACGCCCAGCGTCCGTAGTGGAATGGCGCGAATCCCCACGGCTCATCTTCCACCCACGTCCAGCCCCAAGGCCCAACATAGGCCCAATGCCCATAGCGATACGGAGCCCAACCTACCACCACGGCGCGCGGACGCCAGCACGGGCCGTATCCTGCTACATAGCTCCAGTCGCCGTACTCGTCCAAATCCTCGTAGCCGGTCATCTCGCGCGAAACATAGTTCGCCGAATCGGCGTGGTCTTCCCTGTCGTCGCGATCGAATGCCCACTCATCAAAATCATCGCGATTCGGAATCTGACCTAAATCGTAGTCAAGATGGTCCTGGCTCCCCGTAAACGTCGCCGATTGTCCAGCAAGCACACTGTAAGAAAATCCTCCGCCGGTAACATGCCCGCGTCCGTGCCATGTGGTGACCACCGACTGGCTTCCATCCTGGCTCACGTCAACGCGATATTCGCCAGGTTGCAACAACGTGAACGCGATGTTCGGCGTATCAATCTCATAGGTGTCATCATCGTCAACGTGCCGAACGCGCAGGACCAACGATCCCTGTGCCAGCCGGACTTGCGTGGTGTTGTCATCAAGGGTCAGAAAGGTCACACCGGTCTTTTCGCCCAGCCGAATCGCGGTGGAACCAACGTGCACTTCCGCGCGCGAATTCTCGTCTGCCCACAAATCGTCGCCGGTCACCAGAGGACGGTTTGGCACTGCCGTAACCCAGTCATCTTCCCCAGCGGGACGGAACGACACCGAACCTTGGGAATAGTTCAGCCGCCCAACGCGGTCGGGAGGATCTTGCGCCTGCCCTTCATCTTGATCATCATCTTGTGCTTTGGCCAACGTTGAGAGCTGTAAGACAAATGCAAAGCCCACTAGAAGAACCATCCAGGCCCATAACTTACGTGTCTTCATATCTCCGCCTCGACGGAACTGAAATCCGTGCCCAGGTTGATCTTACTCACACTTGTTGTAAACACAATAGCGACGGTTTAGTTTCCGGGGTAACGGGACCCTCCTCATTACCACCGCGCAGCCATGACCCGCAAATGCCGAGGGCAAATGGCTTTCTCCAGTTTTTGAATCAGGCGGCGAGGACAATCGCCAGAGGGGAAGGGAAGGCGAAATCGAGGGTCATGCGCAAGCCGCAGCTGAAAGAATGCGGAAAAGAGACGCCATGTCGTCTTAAGCAAGCGAAGGACCTATGCAGTCATCCGAACTGCATAGGTCCTCAACCGCTCTAAGACTTTGAAACGTTGAACCCTTGAAACTTTGAAACTTTATTCCTTCATCTTCGGTCGCTGACAAGTATCCACAATCTTCTTCGGATCGATGGCGTCCTTGTCGACCTGCTCCTCGATGATCTTCCCGTCTTTTCCGACCAGGAAGTTCACGCGGCGCGGGGCTTGGTATTCGTCTTTGTAGATTCCATACTCGCGGGTGACTTTGCCGCCCCAATCGCTCAGCAGGGGGAAGGTAACTCCAATTTGGTCGGCGAAAGCTTTGTTGGCGAAGGCGCTATCCATGCTCACACCCAGGACCTGGGTGTCGGCTGCTTCCAGGGTCTTCAAGTTCGCCTGGAAGTTTTTCATTTGCTGCGTTCAACCACCGGTGAAAGCGAAGACGTAAAACGCCACAACGACATTCTTCTTGCCACGAAAGTCGCTGAGCTTTACATCCTTCAGATTGCTGCCGTCGAAATACTTCAGCGTGAAATCGGGAGCCTCATCGCCAACTTTGGGCATGCCGGAAGCCTCCTTGGGCTGTGCGGACAACGGGCCGGCCGCAGCCAGCACGCCAGACAGCAGAAGTCCGGCTGCCAGAAGTCCGGAAAGTCTTTTTTGCATGTTGAACTCCCCCCACGGGAGTTCGCCCAGAATACTCTGTCGCGGCCTCGTCAGTAAATACATGCACGTCGGTACCTAGGCGAACCGTCTTTCGCATTGCGAAAACAGCCCGGGAAACAGTACATTCTGAACAAAGATCAGCTTTGGCCGAGTCGTCTGCCGGCAATCCAACGACACGATGAGTCTCTCCACCCTGAACGACATCTTCTTCGCCGCAGTCGAACGCAATCTCGACCGCGTTATGCTCTACCGCGATGCTGGGAAATGGCTTCCAATCAGCTCTCGCCAGGTCCGCCAGAATGTTGCTCATGTCGCACACACCCTCAAGTCCTGGGGAATCCAGCAAGGCGACCGAGTCGCGATCCTCAGCGAGAATCGACCTGAGTGGCCCACGGCTGACATGGCTACATTAATACTTGGGGCCGTTACCGTTCCCCTTTACACGACTCTCACCGCAGAGCAGACGGCCTTTGTACTGAACGATTCTGGTTGTCGCGTCATGTTCCTTTCCTCTGACCAGCAACTGCACAAGGTTCTGTCGATTCTGCATGAGACCAGCCTTGAAAAGATCGTCGTCATGGATTCGATCGAATTCAACGGCGATCTCGTCCCTTTCAAGAACAGATGCATCACGATGCGCCAGATTTTGACCCAAGGGCCTGAGGACTTAGGAGCCCAACTCGAGGCGCACGCCCGCTCCGTTCAACCGGATGATCTCGCGACGATCGTCTACACCTCCGGCACGACCGGCACGTCCAAAGGGGCGATGCTGACGCACGGCAACATCGCCTCAAATATCCAATGTTCCCTGCTTGGATTCGACATGCATCCGGGCCTTATCAGCGTTTCGTTCCTGCCGCTTTGCCACATCACTGCGCGGCACGTCGATTTTTCCATGCTGTACCATGGCGTGACGCTCGCGTACTGCCCATTCATCGAACGCCTTCCGGAAGCTCTATTGGAAGTCAACCCATCTTTGTTTGTCGCGGTACCGCGCGTCTACGAGAAGATTTACGGACAAGCGATTCAGAAGTCCAAAGGATTTCCCAAGCG